>NZ_JAPZSR010000078.1:0-2437 GCF_027531875.1 Microcystis sp. LE19-84.1B
AACCCTTATAGAGAAAGGCATTTAGCGATTTTTGTCAATTGTTTTTGCTCTAGAGCGAACTAATCAATTAAGTCTCTTGCCAGATAAGGATTTAGTCGATTTATGCCCCCCTATCGAACCATAACAAGTAACGAAGAGCCATATAACTTTTATCTGACTAATAACTGATAACTGATAACTGATAACTGATAACTGATAACTGATAACTGATAACTGATAACTGATTAAAGACAGTTTTGCTGCCAGAGTAGTTCTTTTTCGATTCCCTGTTTTTCTCCGGGAGGGACAGTCCTTTCCCGCATAATATAAAGTTGCAGGGATTTAATCTGTTGATCACTACCGTGCTGCTGATTCCAGTTTTGACAGAGATACTGACCAAACTCTCCATAAACTGACCGACCAATAGCTCGATTAAGATTAATAAAATATTGTCGCCACTGCATGGTTTTATACAAACGATTGCGATCGCTATCCGTGGGTTTATCCCAAATTACCGGCTGTCCTTCTCTAAATAAATCTACCGTGGAACCATCGGCTAATTGACTGACTGCCACAAACCAAGCATCATCTCGGGGCGGACTAGGGGAGAAAATAGTCCAATACTGGTCTAAACGAGTTATTCTTGCCAGAATATCAATTGTATTAAAAGTACGACGGGTGAGCAAGCGATCGAGGGATTGAATTAAAGGTGTATTTAAATCGCCTCTAATGGCCGATTGCCGGACAAAACTGCGTAAATTCCAGATACTGGTCAACAAGAAGAAGAAAATTACCAAAATATTTAAAGGTAAAGAGGATTTAATCGTCAGGGGACGAAACTTGAGAGGTTTGGTGAAATTGCCCATAAAACGACGATGGGAGGCAATCCACTCATAAATTCTCGTTCCCAGGGTCATGAGGGGCGGTAAACGCAAAATTGGCGCTAAAAACCAGAAAATCGGCGAAAGACTGACAATATAAACCAATGCTGACCATTTAAACCGACGTTTTCCCTGCCAATCTTCCACCACCCAAGAATTTTGGGCCACCATATCCTCGTATATTGAGGGGTTATCCTGAGCGACTAACAGGGGAGTGCCGGGTAAAATGAGAAAAGTGCGGAGAAGATGAACAACTTTCTTGCAAAATCCACAATCTCGATCATAATTAATCCTTAAACCTTCCCTTTCTGGGTTTATTATCCGTTTTTGTCCCCAATCCCAGACTAAGCTGGGGATGATCGGCAACCAATGGGTAACACTCAAGAAAGGGAAAACCCCTAAATGTAGAATCAGTGCAAAAACCGTATGCAAGAAAATAAAGGAAACTACGGCGATTATTTTAAATAAACTATTGCGAAAGGGAACAAACATCAATAGCGGACCGAACCATTCAAAGCCTAGGGCTGAAATTGTCAGGAATTTGAGGAATTGCTGCGGTAAAGTCAGTAAAAAACTCCCCAAAGCGGTAGCGTATTGATCGTAACTAAGAGAGTAATAAACGGCTGTACCGTCGGGCCACCAAGTCTCACTTTTGAGTTTAAAGACCACTGACCACATATAGATGTAACACACCTGTATCATAAAAGCCACCGTGGCAGCCGAAACCACACGCTTGGGTAGGGGGTTGGGATTGGTGTTTAAGGCACTTTCCACGGAATAACAGGCACCGAGGGGTAAAAACATCGCCCAGAATAATACTGCCCGGATTACGTCATCGGCGGCAAATAGTAACAGGGGGTTGCGATGATGTAAAGAGACGATTAGCGCCCAAGTGGCGATCGTGGCTAAACGGGTATGATAGCCAATTAAAAGCAATAATGCGATCGCTATAGCGACAATAAACAGGATACTCTGCACCAGTACCGAGTCACTGAGAGCAAAAATCGACCAGTAAAAAGGACTAGCAGAAACTTTCGATAAGCTTCCTAGGGGTAAAACCCCTAATTCGCTGTAATGGGCAGTTACTTGGCTAAAACGAACCGATAAATCCACTAAAACCACTAACGCCAAGGCAATGCGAAATAAAGCCAGCGATCGCAGGTCAAACCCGAAAATCTCTGCCAGTCTTTGTCTAAATGATTTTGTCATTATCGCCATAGGATGATGATTCCCTCCACTTCTTCAATAAACCTACTTTATAGCAATTGACATACTCCCACCGTCAAGCTACGCTGTGACGGGGGATTCTTGACCTATCACTATCGGAAATTCCTTGTTCAACGAGACAGCTTAGATTCTCAATGTCTCCACTGAAAATCCAGAGACCGGACTCTCCCCCCCCCTTGCCCCCCCGAACCCCCCGATGTCGGGGGGGCAGGTAGGGCTGTTTCATTCTCCCATCAGAATATCAAAAGTAAAAGCGATCACTATCAGGTAAAATGAGGAGTGACCGCCAACCTTTCAAATATATGTTGAGCTTAATAGAAAAACTAAAACAAGTCAAGGACTTTCGGAAA
>NZ_JAPZSR010000129.1:0-13269 GCF_027531875.1 Microcystis sp. LE19-84.1B
TGAGATAAACTCTCATTAAGCTGGCGATCGCTGACTAGAGTGTGACACTTCATAATTCTTAGTAATCGCTAAAAGTCTTACTATACAAGGGCTAGAGCAACTTTTGATTTCAACGACTAGGGTGCGGAATGTGGGTTTAAAATTCGCTCAAATCAAGATGATTAATTTCCAGCAATTCTCATTTTGAAACGATTTTGCGTTGTTTCAGCGATCTAGAGATTCGTTAAGAATTATTAACCCCTCTAGGTGCAAGGGTTTTAATGTCATGAAACCTTAAAATGAGAATTGCTGCTTTCTTAATCAATCTTGAAATCCCAAAAATTCTTTGGTACAATTACGTAAGGGAGTTTCCCCCCCCTGTAAGTTAGGTAAGCAAAATAAATTACACAATGTCCGATGCAAACAGAACGAAGTGGAGTGAAGCAATCGCTAGGACTTGGGATTGCTCAGCTATCGTTCGCATCGAACCCTATAGTATGTAATTAATTCTGTACAGGTACTTATTAGTCAATACTCTCAAATCCGTGAAATCACTAACCCTATGATCAATCCACTCAATAAACTAATGATTTCTCAACCCCCCTCAAAAGCCGATTTAATCAACCTCTTAGAAGCCAGGGGAGAGTTACAACAAACCCTATTCGCTCTTGCGCGTCAAGTTCGTCGAGAACAAGGGGTAGATGCGGTTACTATGCGAGGGGTCATTGAAATCTCCAATGTTTGTCAGAAAAACTGTGAATATTGCGCTATGAGAGCCAGTAATCAAGAGTTACCCCGAACTCGGATGTCCGCAGAAACGATCTTAGCGATCGCTGACAAAATCAATCAAACAGGAATTCCCATTCTTTTCTTACAAGCTGCCCAAGATCCGCTTTGTGATCCCATTTTGGAGGAAGTGATTCCCGAAGTCAAGAAACGCTATGACATGAGTATCTTGCTCTGTTTAGGGGAGAAAAAAAGAGAAGTGTACGAGAAGTTTGCAAAATTAGGGGCAGATTCTTATATTCTTAAATTTGAAACCTCTAGCCCAACTCTCTATCGTCATATTGCTTATACTCCCCTTGAAAAACGGATTCAATGTCTTCGTTGGCTACAAGAATTAGGTTATAAAGTCGGCACAGGAAATATTGTGGGTTTACCTGAACAAACGATCGAGAATTTAGCCGAAGATATCTTAAAAGTGTGGGAACTTAGAACGGATTTTGCCAGTTCCTCTCCGTTTATTCCCAATCCGGGAACTCCTTTATCTCATTTGGGTTATGGAGACTTAAATTTAACCCTCAATACCATGGCCATTTATCGCATTCTCCTCAAAGATATATTAATTCCTACCATCAGCGCTTTAGAAAAAATTCAACCCGGCGGTCAGTTAATGGGGTTAAATGCGGGAGCTAATGTGATTACGGTGAACTTTACCCCGAAAGCACAACAAGAAAACTATGTCATCTATTCCGATCAACGGTTTGTGGTGAGTTGGGAACACGCTAAAAAAATCATCAGCCAGGCAGGTTTAACCTTGAAATCTTCTGAAATTCTTGCCTATACTGCTTAAAAATCATTAGAAACTTTCTAAAAAACATAGAGGAAAATTCCATCATGGTTGCAACTGTTTTACGTCCCTTCACGGTTAGCCCCCGTCATCAACATCTTATTGAACGCGCGGAAACTCGCCTTGAAGACTTTAAACGCTTAAAAGAATTAGGGCTGCTCACCCAAAGTGGAGATTATTTCCCTTCTGTCCACTATCCTCCCATTACCATGTATCCAGAAATCACCGAGGAGGAGCTATTTAAGGATTATACCTTGCCTGTCGATGGTAAATTCGACATTTACGTTCATATTCCTTTCTGTCGTCGTCATTGTACTTTCTGTCATTATCCCGTTGTGACGGGGGCTTCGGATGAGGAAAAAAGCTTCTACCTCAAAGCCCTAGAGAAAGAAATGGATCTTTACATGAATCGCCTAGGAATTGACAAGATTCAGGCTCGTTCGATTCTCATTGGGGGGGGAACACCAACTTATCTGACTTTGGAGCAACAAAAATACTTCTTTGATTTCTTTACCCAACGGGTGGATTTATCTAGCTGTGGCCAGTTTAACTATGATGTCGATCCGGTGACGTTAATTGGTACGGAAGGGATTCAACGCTTAGAAATGATGCGTTCTTATGGAGTTGATCGTCTTACGATTGGAGTTCAATCCCTTAATGATCGGGTGTTAAAATTAATGAATCGTCATCATGGCTCAAAAGAAGCCTTAGAAGCGATTGAACTGTGTCATCAAATGGGATTCCAGTTAGATATTGAATTTATCTTCGGTTATCCTGGAGAAACCATCGAAAATTGGATCGAGGTGATGGAACAGGCGGTTACTTTACCCGTCGAAGAAATTCAACTCTATCGTCTGAAAGTGGAAGCGTATGGCGATTATCAAGGACCGATCAAGAAAGTCACCGAAGTTCGTCCCGAAGATATTCCTAACAATGATGAACAAATCATGATGAAACAGATTGCCATTGATATCCTTAATGAAAATGGATATTATGAGAATCTACGTCGAGTCTTCAGCAAAAAACGAGAACATTACTCCTGTTATGCCGATAATCAATGCTGTGGCTTACTCGATCAACTGGGATTTGGTCAAACCGCCTTCAGTAGTCTTCGCAATCGCTTTGGTTTAAATACCCAAAACTTTGATGAATACTACAGCAAGATTGAGGCCGGAAAACTCCCTTTAAATCGCGGTTATGTTCGTAATACTGATGAACAACAACGATGGGCAGTCATTCTTCCTTTGAAAAACCGTTGTGTTTGGAAGAGTTATTTCAAAGAAGTGACGGGTGGAGCGGACTTAAATGAAGTTTTTGGCCAGAAAATTGAGCGATTAAAAGCCTATGGCTTACTCAATGAAGACGAAGAGAAAATTGAGTTAACCAAGCTGGGAGGGTTCTTTGCTGATGAATGCGCTCAATACTTCCATAGTCCTGAGTTCCTTAATTTTCCGGCTGAAACCTATGCTAAAGGACCGTTGCATCCCTGCTTAACCTAACCTAATCATGAAACAAGTCCAAGTTAAATAATAATCCCAGAGATGGCCTTCAGAATTCAATTCAGGAGGTCATTTTCTTTGTTTTATTGTACTGGTGCAAGATGTGATAACTGAACTTCCCCCATACATATATACCCCACATTCCGCACCCTAAAGTGTCACATTGAAAATTTTATCCAAATCGTCAAAACGATTGCTGGCTCTGAATTACAGGCTAATTTGTTTGTCTAGCAGATGCACAATTAGCCCTAAAAATCTGATAGCTCTGATACCAAATTATTGAGATAAACTCTCATTAAGCTGGCGATCGCTGACTAGAGTGTGACACTTCATAATTCTTAGTAATCGCTAAAAGTCTTACTATACAAGGGCTAGAGCAACTTTTGATTTCAACGACTAGGGTGCGGAATGTGGGTTTAAGAGCCTGCTCAAACCCAAGATTATAAGCAGCCCCCTCAGACCAAAGTAGATCAACTGAACCCACTGACCAATCAAGTTTAGCCATGTCACCATGAATTGGAATGATTAAATGCTCAAGACCAAGCTGTTTTGCTCGGGTTTTGAGTTCGTCGATAAAAACCGACGAGGAATCCACTGCCATGACAGGGCTTTGGTAGT
This sequence comes from Microcystis sp. LE19-84.1B, assembly GCF_027531875.1. NCBI lineage: Bacteria > Bacillati > Cyanobacteriota > Cyanophyceae > Chroococcales > Microcystaceae > Microcystis > Microcystis sp. LE19-84.1B. The sequence continues at coordinate 3,667 of NZ_JAPZSR010000129.1, forward strand.
ATTGTGCCAGCAGTAAAGCACTAGCACCACTTCCACATCCTAGATCGGCAATTCGCGGCTTGAGGGGCAAAGTAGAGAGATTACTCAAAATTTTTAGGGAGAAGTCAGAGTCACCAGGCCCTTTACGGTCAAGTCCACGGTGTAAATCAGTTAAAGCGGCAACATACTCAGTTTGATTGTCTGTAGTCATAGAGATTTTTGCTGGCTCTAATAGCTGAAAACAGCCCATTCCTACCCTTCGACTTGGCTCAGGGCAAGGCTTAATCGGTTAGGCGATCGTTCCCGTCAGGGGGGAACTAGGACTAGCATAGGACTTAATCGGCATTCTTCCCGCTAAATGAGCTAAACGTCCCGCTTTTGCCGCCATTGCCATGGCTTGGGCCATCATAGCCGGATTGGCTGCCATAGCGATCGCACTGTTAATTAATAAAGCATCGGCCCCCATTTCCATGGCCCGGGCCGCTTCTGAGGGTGTACCGATCCCGGCATCGACCACCACGGGAATTTGGGACGATTCGATGATAATCGCGATATTTGCCTCATTTTTCAGCCCCTGTCCCGACCCAATCGGCGATCCTAGGGGCATAACCGTGGCGCAGCCAGCTTCCTCTAAACGTTTGGCTAAGAGAGGATCGGCGTTAATATAGGGCAGTACGGCAAAACCTTCTTTAACTAATTGTTCGGCCGCTTGCAAAGTTCCGATCGGATCGGGTAATAAATATTTAGGATCGGGAATAACTTCGAGTTTAATAAAGTTATTGTCTTCCTGTCCCAATAATTTGGCCATTTCTCGCCCTAAACGGGCCACCCGAATCGCCTCTTCGGCCGTTTGACAACCGGCAGTGTTGGGTAACATCCAAATTTTAGACCAATCGATCGCCTCTGCTAATCCCTCATGACCGGGTGCGTTCGTTTGTACTCGTCTAACAGCAACGGTGACAATCTGACATTCACTGGCACTAATACTTTCCTGCATAGTCGTCAGATTGGCATATTTGCCAGTCCCAGTCATCAAGCGGGAGTGAAAGGTTTTCCCGGCAATGGTGAGGCGATCATTTTGGGGCGATAAAAGTGCTTGGGGTTTATTCTCAATAATAGTTAAGGACATAGATGGAATAGTAACGGGTGATGGTTGATTAAAGCGATCGCAGCTAAAATGGGTCAAAATGGGATTAACTTTGTCATTAATCACCAGGTCAGCAATCAAGGAGGCAGTTACAGGAGCGAGTAAAATGCCATTACGATAGTGACCGGTGGCTAAAATCAGGTTATCACAGCTACTGCGGCCTAAAATAGGTAATTCATCTGGTGTACCCGGACGGAATCCCCACCACATTTCTTCGATTTCCCAGTCAGCTAAAGGGGGATAGAGACGGGTAGCACGCGCAAAAAGGGTTTGTAGTCCTTGGGGTGTATTACCCGTTTGCCAGGCGACTTTTTCGGAAGTGGCCCCGATAATTAAACGACCATTGCGACGGGGAACCAGATAGGTTTGCGGACCGAATAAAACCCTAGTTAAGGTCTGGTTAGGGGGCATTTTTACCGCGGCCATTTGACCTTTGACGGGGTGGATCGGGAGGGGTAAAAGTTGACTGGCCCAGGATCCCGCCGCTAAAATGTAAATTTTTGCTTCTAATTCCCCAATTGAGGTATAAATACTCTTGACTTTTCCCTGCTTTTGTTGTAGGGCGTGGACTTCTACCCCTTGGCGAATTTCTACCCCTAAATTTTCGGCCGCTTGTTGCAGGGCAGTCACTAGCTGCCGGTTATCTACTTGTCCATCGTCGGGATACCACCAACCACCGATCACATCTTTACCTAGTCCGGGTTGGTAGAGGTGAACTGCATTGCTGTCTAACCAAATTTTATTAGCTGTATTGGCAGTAATAGGCTGATCTAGCTCGTAAACGGGAGCAAGAATACCACAGGGATAGTAACCGCTATTTATCCCCGTTAAATCCTCGATTTTGCGGCTCCATTCTGGATATAACCAGCGCGATTGTAAACAAAGATCGAGAAACGGACCCGGGGGAATCCCTTCCGCATGGGGGGCTAACATTCCCGCAGCCGCACGACTAGCGGCCTGAGCTATATCTCGAACTAGGAGGGTAACTTTTGCCCCCCGCAATTGCAAATCGACGGCGATCGCTAATCCGATGATACCACCGCCCACGATCAAAATTTCGCTAGTTGAGTTCATAAAAGTCTCTGGCACCAAAGAGAATTACTGAAATGACAAGGAATCAGAAGTTAAAACAAGAAAGACGTAGTAAAATAACATATATATTTTTTTATCCCAATTAATCATAATTTTTAGCTTTATTGACTACTAAACTCGCAATTAGTCAGCCGAGAGAGGGGAGAAGTGAGGATACGGGCATAATTCAAGCTTAAGATTATTTGTAGTCAATCTTTTCTAAGCTTCCCTTTTTCTTTAGAGCATTATGACTTCCCCTGCTGTCGATCGAGTTTATCAAGGTCAATTCGGAGAGTTTACGATTACGGATAGCGATCGCCTAGGTGTGCGTCTCTACCGTCTGGGTTTAAATTTAGCGGCTTTTAGTTTCGCTGTCGCTACAATTATAGTTCTCACCCGACCGCAATTATTGCCCCTGACTAACCTTTTATACATTGGTTTTTGTCTGGGGTTAGGCATCAGTTTACTGACTATCCATATTTATTTAATTCCCCTTCATCGTCTCCTGCAAGTTTTTTGGCTAATCGGGGCGATTACTTCCCTAATTTTCAGCCTCTATTATCAGCTTTCTCCCCTAGAATTTGTCTATAACCACCCGGTGAGTTTATTTGGTGTGGGCTTTATTTTTGCCAGTCTCACGGGGATTTATTTCAAAGAAGCTTTTTGTTTTAATCGTCTAGAAACCAAGTTTTTAACCCCTCTAGTTCCCACCCTTTTACTCGGTCATCTTTTGGGGATATTGCCCTTAAATTGGGAGAAGGGGCTATTAATTCTCTGGGCAACTTTATTCGTTATCTTTGCTCTGAGAAAATTAAGCCAACCTCTCCCCAACGATATCGGTGATAAATCGGTCTTTGAACATCTTAATCATTGATAACTGATAACTGTCTCGGAGTCTCGGAGTCTCAACTAAGTAGGGATGCACAATTATTTGTAGGATGGGTTAGCGGTAGCGTAAACTAGGCGGGCGTTGGGTTTCATGCTTCAACCCAACCTACGTTCATCTGATAACTGATAACTGATAACTGATAACTGATAACTGATAACTGTTACTTATCTGGGGGCCTCTATGGTGGCCGGATTAGCAGTATTGGGAGTCTTGCTAGTGAACATTTGTATTAGACTAAAACCGACAAAAGCGAGTAAAGCTATGCCACCAATAGTAGTAACAATTTTACCCACGAGATTTTCTGTGCGGGGTTGTTCGGGGGCATCCTCGTTGGGATCCTCCGAATGGGCAAAACGATTGTAGAGGAAATCGAGAGCTTCATTGCGGAGTTCGTAGTAACGGGGATCCTCGGTAATTTGGGAACGAACCCGGGGACGAGCAAAAGGCATCTTTAACACCTCACCGATTTTAGCGCTCGGGCCGTTGGTCATCATCACCAAGCGATCGCACAAGAACAAAGCCTCATCGATATCGTGGGTAATCATCAACACGGTTAACTGGTGTTCTTGCCAGATTTTCAGCAATTCTTCCTGTAATTCCTCTTTAGTGATCGCATCTAAGGCCCCGAAAGGTTCATCGAGGATGAGGACTTGGGGACGAATGGCCAGGGCGCGGGCGATCGCAACCCGTTGTTTCATACCTCCCGATAATTGGGGGGGTTTTTTCTGGGCTGCTTCTGTCAATCCCACTAAGGATAGATTTTCTTCCACAATCTTCACCTTCTCAGCGTGAGATTTTTGGGGATAAACCGAATTAACCCCGATATAAACGTTCTCAAAGGCAGTTTTCCAGGGCAAAAGCGAATAATTTTGGAATACCATCATCCGGTCCGGTCCCGGTTCTTTAACCTCTTTATCCTGTAGCAGCACTTGCCCACGACTAGGAGAAGAAAACCCCGCCACCATATTTAAAAGGGTCGATTTACCGCAGCCGGAGTGACCGATAATGCAGACAAATTCCCCCTCATTGATTTGCAAATCCACACCGTCTAAAACGGTGTAAACCCCTTCCTGGGAGGGGTATTCTTTGGCAACATTACTAACTAATAAAAAAGGCTGGGTGGTGGTGCTGGAATTCACGGTCTTATCGGTAAAAGTTTGCATATTCGTCCTAGATTTATTACAACCATTAATTAGCGACGGGATCATCGAGGAGAACTTCTGAGACGCGATAATCGCGACGGATCGAGAAACGTTCCAGATAGCCGATCGGATCGTCAGGATTGAAAATAAGATGATCAAAGAGGGCAAAACTGTGGCGATTGGGTTCCAAATCGGGAAGGCCCAGGGACCGGCAAGCTTCACCAAACAGATCAGGACGACGGACGCGTTCAATCACTTCTACCCAGTTGCGGGGGAAAGGCGCGTAACCCCAACGAGCAAGCTGAGTTAGGGTCCATAGGGCCTCACTCCGGCCTGGACAGTTAGCTTGATCGACGTAAAACTGATTAAATCGGAATAGGGGTTCGGGGGCAGTTCCTAAACCGCGATCATAACCATCGAGGAAACCGGGCCGAATAATTGCCCTATCCACACCCACATACTGGGACTGACTGAGAATATTAACGATTTCTTCTCGATTACGCTGATCATCGCAGTATTCGCAGGCTTTAATTAAAGCTTTCACCATGGCGATGTGGGTTTCAGGATGTTTCGCCGCCCAAGTTTCCTTGACACCGAGGACTTTTTCCTGGTGTCCGGGCCAAATATCAAGATCGGTAGCGATAACGTAGCCTAATTTTTCGTGAACGGCGTAGGAGTTCCAGGGTTCCCCCACACAATAACCGTCGATCTTACCCGCTTTTAGCAGGGAAACCATCTGAGGCGGCGGAATTACGGCTAAATTGACATCACTATCGGGATCGATGCCGCCACTAGCTAACCAGTAGCGTAACAGCAGATTGTGCATGGAGGCGGGGTGAACCATGCCGAAAGTGGCGATTTTATCGGGACTTTGCTGGAGGGCATCCTTTAAGTCCTCCAGTTTTTCTACCCCCAATTCCCTGTATTTATTGCTGAGGGTGATGGCGTTACCGTTGCGACTGAGTACCAAAGCGCTAATGACGGGGACAGAGGGCTTATTGCCAGCGCCAATGGTCATGCTGAGGGGCATTCCCGCCACCATCTGGGCCGCATCGAGACGACCGGTGGCCACTCCTTGGGCGAGTGCTTTCCAGTTGGGTTCTCGTTGCAGGATAACATCCTCTAATCCTTCCTCGGCGAAGAAACCTTTCTCTTTGGCGATAATAATCGGAGCGCAATCGGTGAGGGGGATAAAACCGATGGTGGGATTGGTTTTCAGTCTGGTCGCTTGGCCGATCACTGTCACCGGGCCGGTGGGTTGACCGACTTTCTTCGATCGCTTCTGTTGGTTGAGGAAGTAAACGATCTCGTTACGGAGGGCGTAGTAACTGGGGTGATTAACTACTTCCAAACGATGTCGGGGCCGGGGAATGGGAACATCGAGAATCTGACCGATATGGGCCTCCGGACCGGTGGTTAACATCACCACTCGATCGGATAGTAATAGCGCCTCATCCACATCGTGCGTGACCATGATACAGGTAACGTGGCTTTCTTCGACGATTTCCATCAAACGTTCCTGTAAATTGCCTCTGGTTAACGCATCCAGCGCCCCAAAGGGTTCATCGAGTAGCAGGACTTTTGGCCGTAGGGCTAAAGCGCGGGCGATCGCTACCCGTTGTTTCATGCCTCCCGATAATTCTCCCGGTCGTTTGTTGGCCGCATGGCGCAGGTGTACCATATCGATACTATGTTCGATGACACTTTTGCGTTCAGCAGCCGGCAGATGACGCAGCACGCGATTAACTCCTAGGGCGATATTTTCCCGGACGGTTAACCAGGGCAACAGCGAATAATTCTGGAAGACCACCATGCGATCGGGACCGGGACCTTTAATTTCTTTTCCCTCTAAAATTACCCCTCCCACCGTCGGGCGATCGAGTCCAGCGACCATATTTAAGAGGGTGGATTTCCCGCAACCGGAATGACCGATTAAAGAGATAAATTCCCCTTTAGTAACGCTGAGATCGATATTTTTTAGGGCGATATATTGACGGCCATCGGGCAGAGGGAAAACCTTATCAATGTGATCGACTTCAATAAATGCAGACATTTTCAGTTATCAGTTATCAGTTATCGGTTATCAGTTATCGGTTATCAGTTATCAGTTAAGTAGGGAGGCACAATTATTTGTAGGATGGGTTAGCGGTAGCGTAACATAATCGGGCGTTGGGTTTCATACTTCAACCCAACCTACGTTCATCTTATATTTAATTCCACCCACCTACTTATCAGTTATCAGTTATCAGTTATCAGATGTGAGTTTTTAGTTTACTGTTTACTGTTTACTTAAAAAGCTCCCCACACCCTGCCCCCACCGAAAAACTTTTTGCCGCAAACCCTATTTATTTTCTTCGGGTACAACTAATTTAGCGATGTAGGCCATGAGGCGATCGAGTAGGAAACCAACAATACCCACATAAATCAGGGCGAGGATAATTTCACTGATCATGGAACTATTCCAAGCATCCCAGATAAAGAAGCCAATTCCCACGCCACCGATCAGCATTTCTGCCGCTACAATTGCCAACCAAGATAAACCGATACCGATTCTTAATCCGGTGAAAACGTAGGGAACAGTAGCGGGAAAAAGAATGTTGAAAAAGTATTCAACTTTTGATAACTTCAGCACTCTAGAGACGTTTTTATAGTCTTGGGGAACCTGTTGTACTCCCACGGCTGTATTAATAATAATTGGCCAAATTGCTGTAATAAAAATTACAAATATCGCACTAGGTTCGTTATTGCGAAAAGCCGCTAGGGAGATGGGTAGCCAAGCTAGGGGGGGAACAGTACGCAGGATTTGGAAAATCGGATCGATCGCATCATAAATTAGGGCGTTGCTACCGATTAAAATACCCGCAGCGATGCCAACAATAGCGGCAAGGGTAAACCCGACGGCCACCCGTTGTAAACTAGCAAAAATTTGCCAGAATAACCCCACATCCGTGCCACCATTATTGAAGAAGGGATTAATAATTAATTCCCAGGTCTCGCTAACCACTTTAGTGGGGCTAGGAAGGGGAGCATCGGGACTAAAACAGAGAATTTGCCACAGGAGAAGGAAAATTAATAAAGCAATCGCCGAAGTTGCTAGTTTGGTTAATTTTTTTTGCAGGTCTTTTACCCATTTTTGACCTTGAGAACGACGAGAAATAGAAACAGCCATAATCAGTTATCAGTTATCAGTTATCAGTTATCAGTGGTTAAGTTATCAGTGGTTAAGTTATCAGCTAGCAGAGAATCATCTTTAACTGATCACTGATCACTGATTTAAACCTTTGTAATCTTGAGAGATTTCAGGTAAGCGGTGGGATTTTCGGGATCAAATTTCACGCCATCAAAGAAAGTTTCCACACCGCGAGAGGTAGAGGTGGGAATTTGATCAGCCGGAACATTGAGGGCTGTGGCGGCTTCTCTCCAGATATCTTCCCGGTTAACTTTATCGACTAAAGCTTTGATGTCCGTATCGGCGGGAATATAGCCCCAACGGATGTCTTCAGTCACAAACCAAGTATCATGACTCTTGTAGGGATAGGAAGCGTTATCAGCCCAGAATTTCATGGCTACGGGGCTATTTTCGATTTTGCGACCATCACCGAAATCGATATTACCCTGCATTCTTCCCAAGATATCGGCGGGGTCAATTTTCAGCCATTCCCGTCCTGAAATAATCTCGCACATTTCCTTAACATTAGCGGGATCATTGCACCATTGTTGCGCCTCCAGAACAGCCATAGTTAAAGCTTTTGCCGCTTTGGGATTTTTATCCACCCAATCGGCGCGCATAGTTAGGGCTTTTTCGGGGTGATCTTTCCAAAGTTCCCCGGTAATCAGGGCCGAATAACCGAGTTTTTTGTTAACCAATTGGGCGTTCCAAGGTTCCCCCACACAGAAAGCTTGCATAGTGCCGACTTTCATGTTAGCCACCATTTGTGCTGGTGGCACGACAATTAGGGATAGGTCTTTATTCGGATCGATACCACTGGCGGCTAACCAATAGCGCATCCAGAGATCGTGAGTACCACCGGGGAAAGTGACGGCGGCTTTAACTTCTTTGCCCGCAGATTTAGCTTTAGCAAAGGATTCTTTCAGTACACCGCTATCGAGGCCAACTTTCAGGTCTATATATTCATTAGAAATGGAAACTGCTTGACCGTTGGTATTCAAACGCGCCAGAATATACATTGGTACGGGCTGTTTGGTGATTTTGCCCAAGGTCATTAGGTAGGGCATGGGGGATAAAATATGCGCCCCATCGATACCGTTACCCGCCGAACCTAATTCGAGGTTATCCCGGGTTGCAGCCCAAGAAGCTTGTTTCATAACCTGCACATCGGGCATCCCGTGTTTAGCGAATAAACCTTTTTCTTTGGCGATAATTAAGGGGGCAGCGTCGGTGAGGGCAATAAAACCTAGTTTAGCGGTGGTGACTTCGGGAGTTTCTCCACTGGCAACGGGGGAAGCGGCAGGACTGCCGGCCGGGGAGGGACTGGTTGCGGTATTATTGGGAGCAGTGCAACCGTGGAGAATTGCTGTTCCTACGGCAGTTGCCCCGGCAGTGAAGATAAATCTACGTCTGGAAAGTTTACTCATGGACTAAAAAATCGTGATTAGAAACTAAACAAAGGTGATGAAACGGTGAAAAATTCTCATTACTTCCCCCAACTGACTGTGCGGTTATAACCGAGAAGATTTCTTGAAAGTAACTGTTGATTCAGTAAGGAGGCTTTAATTATTTTTATCTCTCGATCGCTTTTGCTTCTCCATCTAGACAGATTTAGCAATAGTTTTTGTTTAAGAGATTTTTCCCGGAAGCATAACAGTTTTGAGGAGTCGATAGATAGGGGCGGTTTTTAGTCATCTGAGCTAGAAAGATCACTTTATTTCAGGGTTATTACCGAAGCAATTAACTTAAATTTACAGTCTTCAACGGGAAAGATAGTATAGATTGTTACCAAATACTGTCAGCCATGTAATAAAAGCATAAAAATTTGTCTGAAACGCATGGTGGGGCGATGGGGGTTTTTAGCCATCTTGACTCAGTTATCGCATTTGAGTTTGCCGTTCACTGATTACCGGTTAATGTTTACCGATTACTGAAAAATCCCCGCAAATATTAGCGATGCGACCTGCTTGAGACAATCTCTGTTATGCTTTGCAATACCAAATTAAATTGTATTCAGTGCAGATAGAGCATCAAGGATGAAGGGAAATCCCGTCAGAGAAGCAACCTGTAGTTTAGACTAAATGAGAAACCTAAAAAGAAAAAAGAGGAAGAATCAAGCAAAATAGAGAGAAAATAAAAGATGTTAAAGAATTTATCCTCTCTCTATGACCAAATATAACAGATATACCAGATTTCGCCAAGATAC
>NZ_JAPZSR010000367.1:0-2170 GCF_027531875.1 Microcystis sp. LE19-84.1B
TTCCCAAATGCGTTTAACCGCTATGGGATAGAGAGGTGCGTAGTTCACCCAAGGAGAATCAATCTCTCGAAGTAAAAGTGAAGGGAATTTCTGAAATGGAATTCAGTCTGTCTATATTTGACTATACTTTTACTAACTATATGGAGACTTAACTTTTCCATTGGATCGAATTTTTGAAGATTCTTTCGATGTTCGCGGTTTCTCATCTGGGCAAAAGCGAGAAAACAGCGATCGCATTTGGCGCAGCTTTGCCGTGGCAATTGTCCGTGACTCAATATCTGTAATAATCTAATACAGCCCTTGTAAACCTTCTTTAAGCTCTGGGTTTTCGTCTTGATCGAGATGCACAAAATCGCCCTTAGATGAGAATTAGTTTACAAAAATTTACATTTGGAGATAAGGAGCAATGAGTCAAGTTTCCGGTACAGATGTTCCCGATTTGGGTCGTCGTCAATTTATGAACCTGTTGACCTTTGGTACAATTACCGGAGTAGCAGCGGGGGCTTTGTATCCGATTGTTAAGTATTTTATTCCCCCCTCGGCCGGTGGTACGGGTGGCGGTGTCACCGCTAAAGATGCCCTAGGTAATGATGTGATTGTCAGTCAATTTCTGGGAAGCCATAACCCTGGCGATCGCACCTTAGCCCAAGGTTTAAAAGGCGACCCCACCTATTTAGTCGTCCAAGAGGACAAAACCCTGGCCAACTATGGAATTAACGCCGTCTGCACCCACTTAGGTTGTGTGGTGCCTTGGAATGCCAGTGAAGAAAAATTCATGTGTCCTTGCCACGGTTCCCAGTACAATGCCGAAGGAAAAGTAGTTCGCGGTCCAGCGCCTCTATCCTTAGCCCTCGCCCATGCCAACGTCACCGATAATGATAAAGTCGTCTTCTCCACTTGGACGGAAACCGACTTCCGCACCGGTGAAGAACCCTGGTGGTCCTAGATTATTCAATGTGACGAGATTTGGAATTATTTAACCGATAGAGGTCACTAACCCCGCCCTAAAAGGGACGGGGCTTGCCTAAACCAATTTAGGCGACGTAAGTAGAGACTACCGCATCGAGACACAATCTGGCCCAGACCTCCGAATACTTCCCTAGTTCGGATTCCCTCTAAGCTTTATTGGTAAAGCGTTGTTAGACAAGACATCTTGATTGTGTTGCGGTAAGGGACTTTAACTTTACTCTTAAGGATTATCTCCATGGCAAGAGTTCCTGTTATTTCAAAAGACGGAAAACCGTTGATGCCCACCAAACCCAGTCGGGCTAGACGGTGGATTAAGGAAGGAAAAGCTATCGGCAAATTCAACGACTTAGGTATTTTCTATGTCCAGCTAACCGATGAACCTTCCGATAACAAAACCCAACCGATTGCCATTGGTATTGACCCGGGTAAATTATTTTCGGGAATTGGTGTTCAATCCTCTCTTTTTACTCTTTGGAAGGCTCACTTAGAACTTCCTTTTAAACGAGTAAGAGAGCGCATGGACAATAGACGGTTAATGCGAAAAGGACGTAGAGGAAGACGGATTAACCGTCAACTTCCTTTTAATCTAAGAGCGCATCGACAAAAACGATTTTCAAATAGAAAACAAGGAAAATTAGCTCCCTCAATCAGAGCTAATCGTCAACTTGAACTTCGAGTCGTTTCCGAACTAACCAAAATCTATCCAATTACCGATATTTACTTTGAGTACATCAAAGCCGATGTTGATTTAACTTCCGGTAGAAAAGGAGCTAAGTCTGGAAAAGGTTTCTCGTCGGTTATGGTCGGACAAAAATGGGCTATTGAGCAACTATCTCAATTGGCAACAGTCCATACTCGCTTTGGTTGGCAAACCTCTAATCTTAGAAAACATTTGCGACTAGAAAAGTCCAAAAATAAAGCAGAACAATCACCCGAAAGTCATGCTAACGATGGCATTGCTCTTGCCTGTTTTCAGTTTTTAGATTATTTGCCATTCCACAATTCTAATAGTCATGGATATGATTGGAAGGGTTATGTTAAAGTAACGAACGCTCCCTTCGCTGTCATCAAACGTCCTCCTATTAGTCGTCGTCAACTTCACCTGATGGTTTTTTCCAAAGGTGGTAAACGACGTAAATATGGTGGCTCTACCACAAGACATGGGTTCCGTAAAGGAGATTTAGTTTCTTCTCCCAAAGGA
>NZ_JAPZSR010000306.1:0-5081 GCF_027531875.1 Microcystis sp. LE19-84.1B
GTTCGAGAGGGAACAGATAATTAAACTGTTTGAAATCATCGACAATATGATGACTTTATCCCCTGAATTGCAGTCAAGTTTAGAGAGTAAAATTAAACAATTTGAGGAGGAAAGAACCATGCCTTTAGTAAGTAATATGGAGTTACGAGGAATAGAACGCGGTAGGGAAATCGGTAAGGAAATTGGTAAGGAAATTGGTAAGGAAATTGGTAAGGAAATTGGAGCGTTAGAAAAAAGCCGCGATGCCATAAAAACAGTTTTAACTGTGCGGTTTGGACAAATTTCTTCAGAAATTGAAGAGATAATCGGCAAAATGACTAATCCTACTATCTTAGAAGAGCTACTAAAATTAGCAGCTACCGCTCATTCTCTCGCAGAATTTAAGCAGTCTTTGGCAAAAATCAACATCTAGAAACCGGGTTTCTTTGAGAAACTCTTTGAGAAACCGGGTTTCTTTGAGAACCTATTTAGAAACCGGGTTTCTTTGAGAAACCCGGTTTCTTGTCATTGAGAAACCCGTTTTCTTGTATAAATGTTAATTTTTGTTATAGAAACCTTGAAAGATTTGGGATTCTTTGCGTAAAATAGCCGCAGTAATCTTTCTAGGTCAGCGTCATGACTTCTATTAATACCCACTGAAACCATAATAAATCATAAGCAAAAATCAATGTTAATAATCGATTCTAATCTATACCAGAGATGAACGTGGGTTGGCTTAAGTACCTAAGCAAAATTAATTACACAAATCTAACCCCCCCTTGCCTCTTGCCTTTCTTCACTAGGAAATTTATTCTGCACGACTACCTAATTGTTTAATTTTCACCCTTTATTCAGGAAAAAGTCATGTCAACTCCTTTTTTAGTTAAAGATATCAACCCCGGTTCCTTTGGCTCCTTCCTCGGCTATCTGACGGCGCTGGGCAATACTCTGTACTTCCAGGCCTATGACAGCGTTAACGGTACTGAATTGTGGAAAAGCGACGGCACGGCGGCTGGTACAGTTCTGGTCAAAGATATTGTTCCCAGTTTCTCTGGTTCCTTCCCCCGCTATCTAACGGCAGTAGGCAGTACCCTGTTCTTCACTGCTGATGACGGCGTTAACGGTACTGAATTTTGGAAACGCGACGGCACGGCGGCGGGTACAGGTCTGGTCAAGGATATCAGCCCCCGCTATCTGACGGCAGTGGGCAGTACCCTGTACTTCCGGGCCTTTGACAGCGTGAACGGTGAGGAATTATGGAAAAGCGACGGCACGGCGGCCGGTACGGTTCTGGTCAAAGATATCCGCCCCGGTTTCTCTAGCTCTTACCCCCGCAATCTAACGGCGCTGGGCAATACCCTGTTCTTCACTGCTTTTGATGTGAACGGTACTCAATTGTGGAAAAGCGACGGCACGGCGGCCGGTACGGTTTTGGTCAAGAACATCGGCCCCGGTAGCTCCAACCCCTTCAATCTAACGGCAGTGGGCAACACCCTTACCCTGTACTTCACTGCCGATGACGGCGTGAACGGTACTGAATTATGGAAAAGCGACGGCACGGCCGCTGGTACGATTCTGGTCAGAGATATCCGCGCAGGTTCCTCTAGCTCCAACCTGGAAAATCTGACGGCAGTGGGCAGCACCCTGTTCTTCACCGTCGATGACGGCGTTAACGGTTGGGAATTGTGGAAAAGCGACGGCACGGCGGCCGGTACGGTTCTGGTCAGAGATATCCGCGCCGGTTCCTCTAGCTCCAACCCCAACCGTCTGACAGCAGTAGGCAACACCCTGTTCTTCACCGCCGATGACGGCGTGAACGGTGCTGAATTGTGGAAAAGCGACGGCACGGCGGCCGGTACGGTTCTGGTGGGCGACATCCGCCCCGGTGCCTCTAGCTCCTACCCCCTCAATCTAAGGGTAGTGGGCAGCACCCTGTTCTTCACTGCCGATAACGGCGTTAACGGTGAGGAATTGTGGGCCTTAAATGTGGGTGGTCCCACAGTTCCCACCCTCGCTATTGCCGCCACCAATGCCAATCAAACCGAGGGCAACAGTGGCAGTAAAGCTTTCACCTTCACCGTCACTCGTTCGGTTATCACCACGGGAACCAATAACGTTGACTGGGCAGTTATCAGCAGCGGCAGCAATGCCGCCAATGCCACGGATTTTGTCGGGGGATTGTTCCCGTCAGGAACCGTGAGTTTTGCCCCGGGAGAAACCAGTAAAGTGATTACCGTTAACGTTCTGGGAGATACCACATTTGAACCGAACGAAAACTTTACCGTCATCCTCTCCAATCCCACCAACGGCGCTAACATTACCACCGCTACTGCCACGGGAACCATCAATAATGATGATGTAGCAATCCCCATCCTCACCATTGCCGCCACCAATGCCAGTCAAACCGAGGGCAACAGTGGCAGCAAAGCCTTTACCTTCACCGTCACTCGTGCGGATAACACCACCGGAAGCAATAACGTCAGTTGGGCAGTTACCGGCACCGGCACTTTTCCCGCTAACGCTGCCGATTTTGTCGGGGGAGTGTTACCCAGTGGGGTAGTGAGTTTTGCCCCGGGAGAAAGCAGTAAGGTGATTACCGTTAATGTTCTGGGAGATACAACGATAGAACCGAACGAAAACTTTACCGTCACCCTCTCCAATCCCACCAACGGAGCTACTCTCGGCACTCCATCTACGGCAACCGCGACCATTATTGACGAGGACTCCGTTCCTTTTTTAGTTAAAGATATCTACCCCGGTTCCTTTGGTCCCTACCCCGGCAATCTGACGGCCCGGGGCAATACCCTGTTCTTCACTGCCTATGACAGCGTTAACGGTGAGGAATTGTGGAGGAGCGACGGCACAGCGGCCGGTACAGTTGCGGTCGCCGACATCAACCCGGGTGACTATGGCTCCTACCCAAGCAATCTGACGGTGGTGGGCAGTACCCTGTTCTTCCAGGCCTTTGACAGCGTGAACGGTACTGAATTGTGGAAAAGCGACGGCACGGCGGCCGGCACGGTTCTGGTTAAAGATATCCGCCCCGGTGACTCTAGCTCCTTCCTCGACAATCTGACGGCACTGGGCAATACCCTGTTCTTCACTAACGCTGGATTGTGGAAAAGCGACGGCACGGCGGCCGGTACGGTTTTGGTCAAGAATATCTTCCCCGACAATCTAACGGCGGTGGGCAGTACCCTGTTCTTCAGTGCCAGCGGCGTTAGCGGTAATGAATTATGGAAAAGCGACGGCACGGCGGCCGGTACGGTTCTGGTCAAGAATATCCGCCCCAGTTCCTCTAGCTCCGACCCCCGCAATCTGACGGCAGTAGGCAATACCCTCTTTTTCACTGCCAATAACGGCGCGAACGGTCGGGAATTGTGGAAAAGCGACGGCACGGCGGCCGGTACGGTTCTGGTGTCCGACATCGGCCCCGGTTTCTCTAGCTCTTACCCCCGCTATCTAACGGCAGTAGGCAATACCCTCTTTTTCACTGCCGATAACGACGTTAACGGTGAGGAATTGTGGAAAAGCGACGGCACGGCGGCCGGTACAGTTCTGGTCAAAGATATCCGCCCCGGTTCCTTTAGTAGCTCCAACCCCCGCAATCTGACGGCAGTGGGCAACACCCTGTTCTTCACTGCCGGTGACAATGTGAACGGTCGGGAATTATGGAAAAGCGACGGCACGGCGGCCGGTACGGTTCTGGTGGCCGACATCATCCCCGGTGCCTCTGGCTTCGGCCCCAGCAATCTAACGGTAGTGGGCAATACTCTGTTCTTCACTGCCGATGACGGCGTGAACGGTACTGAATTGTGGAAAAGCGACGGCACGGAGGCGGGTACGATTCTGGTAGGCGATATCCGTCCCGGTTCCTCTAGTTCCGACCCCCAAAACCTGAGAGTAGTGGGCAGCACCCTGTTCTTCACTGCCGATAACGGCGTGAACGGTCGGGAGTTGTGGGCCGTGAGTACCCCTGCCATCCCCACCCTCGCCATTGCCGCCACCAGTGCCAGTCAAACCGAGGGCAACAGTGGCAGTAAAGCCTTTACCTTCACCGTCACTCGTTCGGTTAATACCACCGGAACCAATAACGTTAACTGGGCAGTTACTGGTACAGGAACCAATCCTGCTAATGCCACTGATTTTGTTGGGGGAGTATTACCCAGTGGAGTAGTAAGTTTTGCCGCCGGGGAAACCTCAAAAGTAATTACTGTTAACGTTCAGGGAGATACAACAGTAGAACCGGACGAAAACTTTACCGTCACCCTCTCCACTCCCACCAACGGCGCTACTATTACCACCGCTACTGCCACCGGAACCATCCAAAATGATGATGTAGCAGTTCCCACCCTCGCTATTGCCGCCACCAGTGCCAGTCAAACCGAGGGCAACAGTGGCAGTAAAGCCTTCACCTTCACCGTCACTCGTGCGGTTAATACCACGGGAACCAATAACGTTAACTGGGCAGTTACTGGTACAGGAACCAATCCTGCTAATGCCACGGATTTTGTTGGGGGAGTATTACCCAGTGGAGTAGTAAGTTTTGCCGCCGGGGAAACCAGTAAAGTGATTACTGTTAACGTTCAAGGGGATACAACAGTAGAACCAGACGAAAACTTTACCGTCACCCTCTCCAATGCCACCAACGGCGCTACTATTACCACTGCTACTGCCACCGGAACTATTCAAAATGATGATAGCAGTGTCACCTCAATCGAAGCTTTCGGTAACACCAAATTAGTCAAAGACACCACTAATAACCTCTATGCTCAAATTGGTAATAATAACCCCATCGCCATTAAAAATGGGGGGACTCAGATTACCACAAATATCTATCCAGGTTGGCAAACCTTAGCAGCAGAAACCGTCAATGGAGTCAATCAAGTTTTATGGAAAAATAACGATGGTAATTATCTGCATCTGTGGAGTTTAGATAGTAACTGGAATTGGCAATCTTCCACTGGAGGGTGGGGATTAAACTCCCCGGAAGCTTTCACCCAAGAAACCAATTTCCAACAAGACTTTAACGGTGATGGAATCATCGGTCAACCCTACACCCCAATCGAAGCTTTCGGTAACACCAAATTAGTCCAAGACGC
>NZ_JAPZSR010000318.1:0-1689 GCF_027531875.1 Microcystis sp. LE19-84.1B
GGTGGTCGAGGGAATCAACAATAAACTTAAACTAATAAAACGGAGAGGCTATGGCTTTAGAAACTTTCGGAATTTTTGGGTTAGAAGTATGTTATCTTGGCATCTTGTCTGTTGATTTAGCATAAAGAGTAACGAAGAGCCAAAACAATTAAGTTTATTCTTGTGGGAATCCCCCACCTTTTTACACCCGGGCAGATGTCAACGTCTCGTTTTTAATAACTGTACCAGTTGCGAGACCTGTTGGCGATTGAACATTTGCAGCAGGGTACTAGCTACTAATTCCGGTTCTAGGGTAATTAGGATTTGTGGTAATTTGGCGGTGGCTAATAATTGCAATTCCTGACTGACGGTGATTTCTTCCCCGCGACCCCATTCTAGTAAATCACTGGCTTGTTTTAATTCTTTAATAATAACCGGGGCGACAGTGCGGTAGGAATGTTTGGGGTTAGCCAGGGCTGATTGGGCATTTTTAACTAAATATTGCCACTTTTGCTGTTCTGAAGCCAATTGAGACAGAGATAAAGTTAATTTTTGTAATTGCTGACGGGAAGCACTGGTTTCTTCCTGTTTGAACAGTTGTAACATCTGTTTGAGGATATCTCTGACGCGGATGGAGATAGAAGACGCTGTCGCAACAGCTGGGGTAAGTTTTTTTTGGTCGAGAAGATAGTTAAGATGGGCCTGTAATTCGGCAAAAGTCGGTTCACCTTTTTTAAGGATAGCGTTAGCTTCCTCGGCTTGCAAACCTAATGGACCGGACAGCTTATCGATCAATATCTGAAGCAGATCATAACCCTTGAGGAACAAAGATTCTAATTTTTGATCCACTTGTAAGGGATTTTCTTTCAGTATTTTAAAAGCATCCTCAAGACGGTGAGCAGTTTTTTGGATACTGCCATAACCTAACATGGCCGCTCCCCCCTTAATGGAATGGGCGGCACGAAACATCTCGTTCATCTGTTCAGTATTGTTCACGAGATTGCCTAAGTCTAAAATCCCCTGTTCCAAAGTTTCCAGGTGTTCTTTGGCTTCTTCGATGAAATAGCCGAGAATTTTCTGAGCGTTAGCGGAGTCCAAGGTCTTATCCCCCTTATCACGATGCTGTCTAGTCCTAGATTGCCCAGTTTTTCAGGAAATATATCAGTTATGGGGCAATGGCTAGGAAAACTGGCCCAGACGGACACAAGCTAAGTTCAAAAGCCTGCCCACAAGGGTTCTCAGCTTCTCTTGCTTAAAATAGATCGATACAACGGCAGGCAAAAAGCTAAGAAAAGAATCGGGGATGGGAGCAAGCTGACTAGAAATTATTCTTGATAAGAGGAAACTGAGTTGTTGACTATCTAAGATTACCCCTCAAGACCGCACTGGAGTTGGCAGTGGGGAACAGACAACACCAGAACAGTAGGTGGTCGTCCAGAGATGATACCAAGTCCCCTCATACTTCAGCTTGCTCTTGCTCAAAAACCCCGTCACCTCCATCAAGAGCTAAATTAGAACAAAATTACTAGACGAAAAGACCCGACTAGAAAAAGGGGAAATGGCTGAAAGGCTTACGGAGCAAGGGATAGAAAAAAGATCAAAAAATTTTGCCAAAAGGGGTTGACAAACTTAGGGAAGTTAGATACATTGGTAAATGCGCGGTTGAAGCGAAGCGAAAGCGAAGCGAAACAAACGACGCTGGAACCTAGA
>NZ_JAPZSR010000023.1:0-4367 GCF_027531875.1 Microcystis sp. LE19-84.1B
GATTTCTCGGCTGGTGAGAGAGAGTCTATCTTTCTCTAAAAAAATGGAGAATCACGTTGGGGCTGTTTGGTATTTTATCCATGACTACAACGCACAGCTGGCAAAGGATTAAGCCGCCATCACTACTACCGAATCACCACCCTCACACCAAATACACATTTTTTAACAAATCTTTCCGTATATTACTCTTATATAGAGCGATCGCAAGAAACTTTCCCTAATAAAATTACAAGTAACCGTGTTATTTTGAAAATCCCACAGGGTGGCCGATACAAAATTAGGTTATACTTCATCTTTATGAGAAACACTGCCACACCAGAATCGAATTGGGGAGATTGATTACCATATTTAACTTCATTTGTCAAGAAATTCGCTCATTTTTAGGTGCGATCGCTTTTTACACGATTATTCCCGTTCCGATTGCCTGGCCTGATTTTGGCAGAATTGCCCGATGGATTCCCTTAGTGGGCTTATTTTTGGGTCTAATTCTGGTTTTGCTCGATATAACTCTAGCTGGTCTGGGAATGCCACCCCTGACTCGTGCGGTTGTCCTTGTGGGAGTTTGGGTTTATCTAACGGGAGGACTACACCTTGATGGAGTTAGTGACACGGCCGATGGTTTAGCTGTCACTGACCCCCAGCGTCGTTTAGCGGTCATGGCCGATAGTGTTACTGGGGCCTTTGGAGTCATGGCCGTGACCATGGTTTTGCTGCTAAAAATCGCCGCTTTGACCGATTTAAGCGATAATCGAGCCTTAGCCCTAATTTTAGCACCAATTTGGGGACGTTGGGGGCAAGTAATGGCGATCGCTCTTTATCCCTACCTCAAACCCACCGGTAAGGGAGCCTTTCATAAAGTGGCTTTTTGTCTGCCTTGGGACTGTGGGGGAGTAATTTGGGGGTTAATCGCCCTATTTGGTGGTCTAAGCTGGGGAATAATCGCCATTAGTGCCGGAATCGCCCTCGCTCTGCTTACTGGTTACTGGTTATATCGTCGTCTTCGCGGTCACACCGGCGATACCTACGGTGCGGTGGTAGAGTGGACAGAGGCTCTATTCTTGGTTTTTTTGACAATAATTAGCTAATTTTTGCCCTCCACGGCCCGTAAACGGGTTAATTTCAGGGTAAATTTTCCCCCACCGGTTTCTCCGAAAGCTCTCACCCGAATAATATATTTACCCGACTCGGTAATGCGTGCAAACAGGAGAGCATTAGTGCCACCATCGGGACCATCATCATTTTCCGCTACAGTGGAACCATCGTCGGCCAGGAGAATTAAAACTCCATCAAAGTTTTCCGATTTGAGATCGATGGCCACCTGATCATCCTTGTCCAAATCTACGGTATAATCCCTAGCAAACCCTCCCTCCCCCGTGGGAATATCTTTGTCGGTGAGAGTATCGTTAATTTCTTTGTTGAGGATGAGGGGGACGGGATTATAGATTTTTTCTGCTCGCACCGGTAAAGATTGACCGCTTAACCAGAATAAAGTGAGCAAGACGCATAAACTAGAATAGCGACCAGTCAAAGGGAATCTTGTCATAGGGGCAGATGTTCGTTTTCTCAATCTCCCTATTCTACAAAAAACTGATAACTATCAGCAGTTCGACAAAATTAAATTCAGACTCCGGAAAGGGGGAACGCTGGAACTGCGGAACTGCGGAAGGGAAAAATATGTGTAATTAATTTTGCTTAGGTAGTTATTCCTTGTTGGCAAAACAAATAAAAAAATCCCCCTTTGAGCAAGGGAGCAAGAGGGAAGATACAACCCGTTTAAGGTAATTAATAAAATCATTAAGTAGGTAGGTGTTAAAAGTTGTCAGACACCCCCCTTATCAAGGGGGGATTAAGGGGGGATCGGCACCCCCCTTATCAAGGGGGATCCCCCCGCCTTCGGCTTCCCCCCTTATCAAGGGGGGCAGGGGGGATCGAACCTAAAATCTATTTTTAATTTAATTATAACCAGCTACTTAATTGACAATATTTAAAAGAGATTAATTGAAAAATGAACTAGAAGTTAAAAACTTAAAGAGGATCCTTCCGTGGGCAAAGAAGCTAAAGATTGAGTGATATGATAGGCTTGACCGCGATAGGTAACGGCTACCGGTTTCTGAATCGTTTGAACGACACCACGGTTTTTTAAATAGGGAACACCACGATAGCTTAAAATCATCGGACTGGAAGCAACGGTGGCAGTGGGGTTTTTGTCGTAAGGAATGCCGCGATAGGTTAATTTCATAGCTGTCTCTGGAGATAATTAGTGAGTTAGTAATATCTCCATCCGCAGGGAAATTAATTCCAGAAAAGCTCAACTTTTTTCTGGTTAAATATCCTACCAAGAAGACCCCCGATAGCGCATTTCTCGACGCAGAGCATAACGACGGGCAAAATTGGGAACATCGCCCCGATGACCTAATAAAATGACCGTATCGCCTTGCTGTAGAATGGTGGAATGGTCGGGATGGGTGGATGGGTGGATGGGTGAGTGTAAGGATTTTGAGTCTCTCGGATCGATTTATCAACGTTTGTTTCTTGCACTTTTTTGGTTAAAAAAGTCCCAAAAACTCTTCCTAGCAAGGATTATACTGATATTCAGCAAACCCTACTTAATCAGTACAAAGTATAAAAGCAAGCTGTGATTGAGTTATAATTTTTGGAGATGTTTACTGTTTACTGTTTCACAGCGTTTTAATAAAGCTTGTCTTGCTTGTTTTTCATCTAACCAGTATTTCGGTAAAGCCTACCGATGGGTGAATTGATGAATCATTTTTCCTTCCCAGAGGGGCAATCTTCCCTTTGCGGGTTCAGTTTTAAATAAATGACTATCATTAGTCATCTGAAGTTCTTGAGTTAACTTGAGATTCCCTGTATCGGGAAGGGTTTCTCCTAGCAGAGGAAAACGAGACATTTTTTCAGCGATAGGAATATCTATATCTTGTTTAAATTCGATTACCGAGAGGTAATCTGGGGATAGTTTGCCGATTAAATCGACGCTAATTACTCAACTATCTTGATGGAAAAAACGTTGTAATTTCTCAAAATTGTGACGCATAAAATCCACAGAAAAGGAAAGAGTTTGTTTATTTTTTCAAAAGTTAAGATCACAAACTTAAAGCGACTGGCTCAACTGGAGTTGAGGGGGAAAAGGTATAATAGAGATACAGAGTTGGAGGTAAGACCATGGACTGGCACCTTGACCGTTTGCTTAAACTACCGGACATGACTGTCGTTAAAGTTCAAGAAATAGAAGGCTTAATATTTCTTAGCCTTGAAAGCTTAAAGGAAGGCATTATTTGTCCTCATTGTGAAAATTATACAGAGGATGTACATCAGACGAGGGAGGTACTGGTGCGAGATCTGTCAATATGTGGTCGGGGAGTGTATTTGAAAGTACCTCGCCGTCAGTTTATCTGTAGTGAATGTGGGAGATATACAACAGAAGAGCTAGAAGGGATGGTATTCAAACGACATCACACGGAACGTTATGAGGAATATGTATACGGAAGAGTAGTGGCAACAACCGTAAAACAAGTTAGTCGAGAAGAGCAGCTAAAAGAGGATGAAATTCAGGCAATTTTCGAGGCGGTAAGCGAAGAAAAGAATCAAAAAAACTGGCAGCCAGTAAAACATATAGGATTAGATGAGATAAGTACTGCTAAAGGACAAAAAAAATACAGAGCAGTGGTGAGTGATTTAGATAAAAAATGTCTAATAGATGTGATAGCGAGTAGAACTCAGGAAGAGCTTATAGAAGTGCTAAGCCAACAGCCAAAGGATATTCGAGAGAAAGTGGAGGAAGTTTGCATCGATATGTGGGGAGGGTTTGTCAAAGTGATCGAGGAGGTTTTTCCTAATGCAATTATAGTATATGACCGTTTTCATGTCATGAAGATGGTCAACAAAAGACTAAACGAAATACGATGTAAATTAGGAATGAGAGCGAAGGGAATGCGTCATCTTTTACTGAGTAATAGAGAGGACTTAACTAAAGAAGAAAAAGAAGAACTATCTAGGTTACTTAAAGATTATCCTATTTTACAAATCGCCTATGAAGAAAAAGAAGAATTAAGAGAAATCTACGAAAGGACTCGCACGATTAGTGGGGGAACTAGGAAATTAAGAAGGTGGCTGAAAAATGCTGAAGTTTTCTATGGAGAAATATGTGAGACAATTAGACAACACTTTGAAGGAATTTGCCATTACTTTATTAATCGAACAACGAATGGAGCTATGGAAGGCTTAAATAATCGTAGTCGTGTAATTTTGCGTCAGACTTATGGGTTAAGAAATTTTCAACATCTGCGCTCACGGCTGTTAGCAGCCAATCATTGATTAGTTAAACTTATCACCATCAGTCCAATAGACCC
>NZ_JAPZSR010000418.1:0-17368 GCF_027531875.1 Microcystis sp. LE19-84.1B
CTTTCCGAAAGTCCTTGACTTGTTTTAGTTTTTCTATTAAGCTCAACATATCTTTCAAAAGTTGGCGGTCACTTCTCATTTTACCTGATAGTGATCGCTTTTACTTTTGATATTCTGATGGGAGAATGAAACAGCCCTACCTTATCAAGGGGGGCAGGGGGGATCGGCACCCCCCTTGATAAGGGGGGACTAAGGGGGGATCGAACCTAAAATCTATTTTAAATTTAATTATAACCAGCTACTTAGATACTCATGTAGTTATCTGGTATCTTCACATCGAATTATTGCGGCAACCGCCCTATATTTAAACGTTCCCTTAATTAGCCGAGATCGAAAAATTCAATTATCAACGGTTAATACGATCTGGTAGCAACGAACTAATCAAATTCCTATTCCCCGAAGATAATTCGATTCGGTGGGTTAGCGCTACTCGTAACCCAACCTGCGGTTTTTGTCAATATATTTTTACTTTCCGAAACCTTTGTTCGGGCGGTTTTGTTTGGCAATACGGAGGGCTTTTCCGGTTTTGCCATCCTGTAGTGCGATCCGCATCGATCGCTTTTTCTGGTAGGATTGAATATCCGCCGCTAACGGATGAGAGTTGTCGATGCGTAGATGGGTTAAAGAACAGACAAGACTCGTTTGTTTTCCCGATTCGTTTTTTAGGGAACAAATAATTCCCCCCTCGTCTCCCGTGTAGAAAATTTTATTGATCGAAAACTGGTGATCGGGTTTGTATCGCTCGCCTTTTGTTTCGGCTAGTTTTAACGTTTCGGGAGTTGCACGCACAGGGATTGGTAAACTCGCTTCCATTTTCTCAATTAACAAACGAACTTGTCGGGGATCGTCGATGGACATGGTTATTCTCCTTGATAAAATACAAATAACTGGCGATGGAACCCGATCGATCGAGTAGAATAGCAATCGAAAACGCCAATCAGGGACATTTTACCGTGAGCGCTCCGAATTCTCCCCCTCCCGGAACACAGATACTAGGAACCTTCGCCAGTCTTCTCGGTTTGCTGGGGATTTTTCTCTATTTTACGGGATGGATCTATCGGTGGGCCTATTTCGGCTGGTTTAGCCTTGAGATTAACCGTCTGGACTTGCCCTTGCGTTCGTTCCTTCCTTTTTGTGCCGATACAGGTCTTCTGTGGCGATTTCGGGGCGTTGCTGCGAACGTTTCTGGCGCTGGTTGCCGTTGCCTTTGCGATTCAATTTACCCTCTGGATTTTGTCTCCCCTGCCATCCTATTCAATTGTCAGTCAATCTCAACGGAAATTTCATCAAAAATTTCAGTTCCTAAGTTTATTAGTCCGGGGAATTCCCGAATCTCTCCGAAAAGATTTGATCGCTGTTATTTGGCTATTAATTATCCTTTTTTGGTTAGCTCGAATTCAGGGATCGATCGATGCCCGTCGCGATGCAGTTAATGATACTTCTACCTTACCAGTTATCACTCTAGTTTTACCAGAAAAACAGATAGCGATCGGTCGGAATCCAGAGGATGTTTTTACCGATCCTTCTCTCAAAGGTTATCGAATTATTGGTGAGACTAAATTACTCGAAGAGCTGCGGGGAAAAGAAACGAATGATAGTAAAGTTAATCCCCCGCGAGTCTGGCGGTTATTAATCCAAAATAACAATTGGACTTATGTTTTTCGCGGGTTATCCCCCCAGTCGGCAGAAAATGAACGTCCGGCGATTCTAGCCATTCGCGAGGATAAGGAGGGACAATTGTTGATTCTCGCGCCGGATGTCCCATAATCCCGATGAGAGTCAATCGGGGAAATTATCAAAAGCGATCGTTAATAAAAAAAGTCTAAAAGTCTCACCCCACAAGGTTTTTAGATTCATTCAGCCAACCCTATCTAGGGATTGCCACCACCAACAGCGATGCCTGTACCATAAATCTGAGCATTTGTCAAGTTAATTCTCTCCATCGATGCACCCGTCACATCAGCATCATAAATCACGGCGCTGGTGAAATTAACTCCATCGAGATCAGCTTGATTCAAACTGGCATTAGTCAGAAAAACTGCGGTCAAATTTGCGCCTTCTAGGTTGGCACCAGTCAAATCTGCGCCCTCTAAGTTAGCTTCCTCCAGATTAGCTCCTTGTAAATTCGCTTTTCTCAAATCTGCGCCGATTAGATGCGCCCCTCTTAAATCTGCACCGCGGAGATCACAGCCCGGACATTCCCGCGTATTCAATAATTGTTGTACCTGTCGGGGATTTTCCGCACCGACGGGGTTAATCAGCAGTAAGGAAGCTAGGGAACCTAGGGCAATCATTAAAGTCCTTTTCATCGTTTTAGCCTCCTCTTTCGTTTTCTTCTCTACTTTTAGGATAGGAAAAAAGCTGCTGAGCAACTTCCCCCGTTCGGGCTAATTCTCCTGTTATCTCACTTTTTCTTGCTTTTGCTAGTCAATCTCCCCTTTTATTACCGTTGCGATCGCTGCTCGGGCATTTTCCTTAAATTCCTTGACATCGACGCGACTTAATAACCAAACTGCTAGGATCATTCCCAATGCTTGCAGGAGGAAAACTAAGCTATAGGCTAAAACTGGACTAGAAAAGATAACTTTACCGATATTTAAAATCGTACCGCCTAAAACCGTGGCTAATCCCCGGGCGATCGCTTGTGATAATCCCCAAGCGCCGATAAAAGTTCCCGCAGTTTCGGCAGCGGTTAAATCTAACATTAAACTGGTAGCCCCAGCAGTAATCATTCCCGAAGCTAAACCGAAAAAGAGCAAGCTTGATTTTAATAAACTTTGGTTAGCAGAAAATCCAGCAAAAATCAACAGAATAAAACAAATTGTTGCAAAAATACAGCCATATTTAGTGGTTTTTTGTTTACCGACGCGGGGAATGAGCATAAATCCCGTGGCAGCGATACCAAAAAGGGTTCCGGTTCCCCAAAAAGCGTTTAATTGGGTGGTTTGGGCGATACACATCCCAAAAACCTCGCCCCCAAAAGGTTCCATAATTGCATCCTGCATAAATAAACTCAAAGTCATCATCAGCAGAAAAGTGAAAAATAAACCGGTTTGCCGACTAGCGGTGAGAACCTGTAACGCATCCTTGAAGGTAATTTGATCCTCTCTTTGCACAAGAGTGGACCGACTACTAAAACGAGAATATTTTTTTTCTACGCCAAAAGTCGCTAAAATACAGAGAACGAAAACGATAGCGGGCATAATCGCGAACACGGGGTTAATATTCGCCTGTAGCTGCGGAATATTGGCTATAGGGGCTGATTGAGTCGGATCATAGGTCAAAATATTTGTACCGCAGATATTGGGAGTATCCAGCAGACGAGAACTAACGATCGCCCCGACGACGATTCCCACCATCAACATTGACCAAACTATACCAACTAATTGCGATCGATTATCTTCATCGGACACATCCACTAAGAGGGCAGCAAAAGGGGTGGAACTGGCACTTAAAGCGAGTCCGTAGAGGGCGAAAATTAAGGCTAAGAGGGCAATCCAGGCGTAGGAAATGGTATTCCATCCCGAAGTTTGAATACTAAGTCCCAATTGCCAAACTACCTGCAAAGCAATAAAAGCTAAAGCGGTAAAAACTGCCGCTCCAATCCAGACATAACCGCTGCGATGATGACCAAAAATAGTTTTACCGTCGGATCTTTGTCCAAACCAGATGCGTGCTGGACTAACAAACTGGTGCATAGCGATCGCAGCTGCGGCGAGAAAGGGTAAAACTTTTAACTCATCGATCATAATCCGATTGAGAACCCCCAAAGTCAGCAGGGACATAATACCTAGTCCCATCTGAAAGAGTCCTAAGCGAAACATGGTGAAAAGTCCCAGTTTTGGCAGGGGTTTTGGGGATGAGTGAGTAGAATTGGAGATATCGCTGGTAGCCATGGTTAAATCAATACAAAAAAAGCCAGTATTTAAAAATTTAACGCAGGACGAGCAGACATCTTCTAGGGATTTAAGTTTCTGTGTTCAATAACCAAGTGGTCAGAACTGTCAAGCTGGTAAAATCGAGCAGCGCTTCTCCTAAAGTTTCTAATTGTTCTAGGGATAGTTCTTGGATTTGTTGGCTTAAAGTTGAGGATATTTCACCTAAACGACGGTTAAGTAGTTGTAGAATCAAAGCAACCGCTTCTTATTGTCTTCCTTTTTTTTGGATGTCCTGATCAATGACTGATTCGCCCATAATTTCTTCCCTTAATAAGTTTCTGGTGATTTCCCTATTTAATACTAACCCCACCAGAATTGCTGTAGCGGCGGCTAAATTGCTTTTTTCAGTTCTCCCCTTGATATTAAGTAGGTGGGTGGAATTAAATATAAGATGAACGTAGGTTGGGTTGAAGCATGAAACCCAACGCCCGATTATGTTACGCTACCGCTAACCCATCCTACAAATAATTGTGCCTCCCTACTTATCAATTTTTCTGGCTACTTTGGCCAAGATTTTCCTATTGTATTATCCATTTTCCTGTAACTGTATGTTCGAGTTAATCGAGATCGCACAAAATGGAGATTTCTATGATCGTATCTTCCCCATTGTCCTCACCGATGCCAAAATCTACAACCCCAAAGACCGACTAAAATAGACTCAATACTGGGAAACCGAAAGTAAAGAACTAGAAGAAACCATGAAACAGGGAGGAATCGCCAACCTGCGAGGAATTATCGACGATCTAAATCTTGGCACCGTGATCCAGAAGTCAAATCGTCAAGTGCTTACTCTGTAATGATTATAATCGATTCGATCTTTGTTTAGCGTTGAAGTTCCCTTAGGAATAAATTGGGTCTTTTTCCAGCAAACCTAGCAATTTTTGCATTTTAATCCAAGCTCTTCTCATTTGCCAGAATTTACTTTTTTCCATGGCGGCTATTTTACTGTCAGCTTTTTGTAATTCCTCGTCTCTTTCTCGATAATCCAATTGGGTTTTTTGCAATTCTTGTTGCAATTCTTGTTCATGAATTTCTAATTGTTTAATTCGTTCTCTAGCCTGTTCTAACTGAGCGAATATATCGACTTTTAAGGTGACTAAAGCAGTAAAAATGGCTTGGATATTTTGGGAGTAAAGTTGGGGATGATTATAAAAAAGTTGGGTGTAGGAATAGATATAGTGTTCTGCGGTCATTGAGCGACTCATAGAATCAGCTTTTTGTCGATAGAAAAATAACAATTCTGGGATACGATAGACTTCTCGACCTAATTCGATCAGAGATAACCAAAAATCGTGATCTTCCCAACCATAAATTAAATTGCTATTATAGCCGCCCACAGTTTCCCAGTCGGATTTCCGAAACAAACCGGAGCAAAATATCATATTATCTACTAATATATCGGGAAATTTATACTCAGGCAGCGGCCAAATTCCTTGTCTATCGCCAAAATATTCCGCTTCGCAATAAACTATACCTAATTGCTCATTACTTTCTAGCAAAGCAACCGCTTTTTCTAGATAGGAATCGGCAATTTTATCATCAGCATCAAGGGGAAGAATATAGGTTCCTTGCGCTTGGGCAATTCCTAGATTTCTCGCTGTGGCAACCCCTTGATTTTCTGTGCGGATGATCCTAGTTTTTGGCTGTTGATAATCTTGTAAAATCTCGATGGTTTCTGGTTCTGTGGAGCCATCATCAATGACGAGGATTTCAAAGCCTTGGTATGTTTGTACCAAAACGGATGCGATCGCATGATCAAGATAGCGACCTTGATTATAGCAAGGAATAATCACGGAAACCTTAGGAACATGACTCATTGAGGGCAATTCTCTCCTACTCGAGCAAAAACTAGGTTATCAATAGCTTATCCCAAAAGTTCCCCTTTCTCGTTTTTCTGACTAAAGAAAGTGTTGATATCCCCACTAGCAATTGCGGGATAGTAGGAGATACTATGAATAAATTCTGAAATTATTCCGATTGTTGGACAAAATCACCCAATTGGGTGATCCCCGTGAGGGAAGCATCTCTTTTTAATAGAGGATAAGTTATTCAATAATCAGATTATTATTACCAATGATCCTTACATCATGGAAGCTCATCAACAAAAACAACTCCGCACTTTCCTCTTGGAAAAATTAGCTATTTCCCCCCGTTCCTTCGATATGGCTGTGCGTCTCTGTGAAGCATCGGTGGGTTCTTTGCCGATGGTTTTATGGCAGTACGGTTTAATCGATTTGTCGCAATTGAATCAAGTTTTTGATTGGATGGAAACTGTATAATTATTTTCCAAGCATATGCTCATTAATTATCATTTTTATTAAGAGAATTGACCAAGTTCCAGAGCAGCGAGTTCCTGCAATTTATTTATTAAGTCCCGTTAAGGTTTGCCCTAGCAGAAAATCTCACCTTTGCTGGGACTAATTAAACCAGCTATCATCCGCTATTTCCCCCCGTTTTAATTCGAGATCGATCTGGTATAAAATACTAATTTCTCGCCTTGATCGCCTTTTTGCTTGTCATGAAAGTAAGGTAGAAACAAACTTAATTAATCTGGCATAAGTCCTTGAGTTAGGCATCGACTATATGGAACTCTTTCAGGGCCGGATAGAAGTTGAGATTTTCGTGACTGGGACGACTGAGTTTAATCAGGGCAAACCGTTGGGATGGTTGCAATTTTTGCCATTGTTCTAAACTAATTTCGATCTGGAATTCTCTAGCTTTTTCTAGGACTGTATCAGGAATCTGGCTATCATCTAGCCAAGCGGGATGGGTATCTATTGCTAGTTCTGCCGGGGGATTGCCAGTTTTTTCAGTGATTAATTTTTGCAGAAAATCTCGATATATTTTGGCTTCTGCTGCCGTTGTACAAGCCATATTAACTAATACCATTCTTTCTGGTTGAGTTAACTGCATCCAATGGGATAATTTTAATTTAACTCCACAGGTATCTAGTTTCATTCTCACGGCCATCGGTATGCAACGTAAGGAGTCAACAAATTCGGATTCAAAGTCAAAAAAGGTGTTCATATTATTGCCTTGGTTTACTGAGGATAAATCTATAACACAGCACTGGGTTATAATTGCTGGGAAAAATGTTATTTTGATTGAAGAAAATTGGCTCGATATTGATGACTAGAAACGAGAATTTCCTCTAGTTCCTGCCATTGTTCTCTTGTAATATAGTCAATAATTTGATCAAGATTTTGCCGATAATTTTTCAAGGATATCAATAAAGCTTGACGATTGTATTTAGCCATCATTAAACCTAATTCGGGATTGCCAGCACCGACGCGACTGGTATCGCGAAAACCAGAACTAGCTAAATTTTCCGCTAATTTGCGAATATTCAGGTCTTGTTCTTTCCCACAAGCTTGGACTAAACTGGTACTAATCATTACCGGCAGATGGGAAATCCATGCCACGGCTCGATCGTGTTCTTCGGGGGAGGAATAATAAATTTGACAGCCTAATTTTTCTACTATTTCAGTTAAGATTTTCACGGCACATTTAGGAGTAGATTCAAGGGGAGTAATCAGATATGGGGCATCGACAAATAAACCCAATTGTGCCGCATTAATTCCCTGTTCGGTTTTCCCAGCCATGGGATGACTACCGACAAAATTCGGCCATAATTGACTACAATTGTCCACAATTGCCCCTTTAACCGATCCCACATCGGTGACAATTGCCTGTTTTTTTAAATAGGGAGTTAATTTTTCCAAAGTTGGCACAATTAAATGTATGGGAGTACAGATAAAGATTAAATCGGCAGTAGCCAATAATTCTAAACTGGTGCTAGATTCATCTACCACTCCTTTTTTTACAGCGATATCACAGGTGGATTGTTGACGGGAAACTCCCAAAACCTTATAACCTTGTGAGCGGAAATCTAACCCCAAGGAACCACCAATTAAACCCAGTCCAATAATGCCAATATTCATTATTTTTACTCAAAGATAATTTCGTCTTCCAGTCGCCAAGCAGGATCGACAATGCACAAGAAAACTAAGGGTTCCTCTCCACAATTATGAATATATTGTTTAGCTAGAGGAGGTATATAAATTGCAGCACCGACAGTCACTAATTGCACTTCCTCATCGATGTGCATTTCCCCTTGTCCTTGCAGAATATAATAAACTTCCGCAGTTTTTAAAGCGTGGGGAGTAGAAGTTTCCCCCACATCTACCTGCGCGTGGGCTAAACTATAACGTAGATTTAACGGCTGTTTATCGGGATGCAATAACTCGCGCAATCGGGTATGATCACCGGCGATGAATTCCTCACATTCGAGCAGTTTTCTGATTAACATAGTACAATTAAACCTCGAAGATTGTTTTTATTTTATCATTGAGTGAAAAGCTAAAGACTAATAGCCGTTATCATAGAAATATTCAGCATCGCCAGAATTAACGAATGACTTGGTTAGAACATAGTGTACAGGTAGAAGTGGACGCGCCGATCGATCTGGTTTGGGAACTCTGGTCAGATTTAGAACAAATGCCCCACTGGATGAAATGGATCGAATCGGTGAAAATTATCGAGGAAGAGCCAGAGCTTTCCCGTTGGAAGTTAGCCAGTGGTGGTCTAGAATTTACTTGGTTGTCACGGATAATGAAAATTGTCCCCCACCAGATTATTCAATGGGAATCCGTGGACGGGTTGCCTAACCGCGGGGCGATTCGTTTTTATGATCGTCATGGTAGGAGTATTGTGCGACTGACAGCAGCCTATGCTATACCCGGTTGGTTAGGAAAATTGATGGATAATCTTTTCCTCGGTCGAGTGGTAGAATCAACCCTGCAAGCTGATCTAGAGCGTTTTCGCCTTTATGCGCTCAATATTGTCAATAATACGCCGCCAAGGTGAGGTAATCATCCGCAGTAAGCTGTTGACTATCTAAAGCACTTGTTAAGAGTCCATGGGAGCAGGCAGAGGGTGGTGAGCATTTGTACTAAAATCAATAACTGGTTTAAATGCAGTACAGCTTATTCCTGACTACCGACAACCGACTCCCAAAAACGAAAACTTCCTAAGAATATCCCCAGCAAATTCCGCTATCATGGTCGAGGTATTTCTACTCGATTTTATAGAGATAGGCTTCTGGGGTTTCAAGAAGGGGAGTCATCGGGCGATCGAGAGGGGGAGTTTTGACGAGGGTAAAAATTGGAAATAAATCGTTCATTTGCATAGCCATTTTAAATTTCGGCTGTATGTAATAACTACCCGATGGGCAGGAATTGGGTAGTTATTAGCTCTCTTTTGGTCATAAAGGTATCGATATAATCATACTGACCATGCTCTTTTCTTTTGCCTTTCTTAGCCGGATCGCAAAGGGTTGAACCAACCGGAATCTGATTGATAATTTCCACTGTATCGGCCACGGATAGGAGTCTTTCGGAACCGTATTTACTAGCAAGATAACGTTGATTGAAATAGAGATTAGTTGCGATAGAATAGCCGATGATAATTGCTAGAACTAGAGCGAGGATCCTGTGGAAAGTCTTAGTCAAGTTTAGATAGGCCAGACTAGCGATCGCCAGAAGAATAGGAGCAAACCAGAGTAAGATTTTACGATGGGAATAAAAATGCTCATCAGGATAATTAGAGGAAGCGTAGATAAAAATTACCCAAGTAATCGCAAAAAAGCCGATCAGTGTTTTATTGCCTCGATATTTTTTGATGACTATGTATAGAGAAATGCCGAAAAAAATAACCGAAACTACGACATTGAAAATCGATATTTTGTCATTCAAAAAAATACTTGATTACCCAGATAAACCGTTTCCCAAATCGCTTTAAATATACGAGTGAACAGATTGCTCGATGGTTCACCGCTCGCCCCCTTCTCCGTGAACGCTCTCAGCAGTCCTTTCGTATTTGCAAATCTCCCAACTATCTCACTGTGCCAATACATAATCAAGGCGAGATTTGCAGAGAGAATCGATAGAAAAGGCAAAAGACATTTAATAGTATTCTTGCGATTTCGATAAACAAACCATAGACAGGCGATAACAGAAGTCGCTGGGATAATTAACATCGTGGTGCTGTGTAAACTCACCAATATAGCGACGGTAATTCCGAAGAATATCCAAGCTATAGCTTGATAGAACAGCGGCTTAGTCGTCTCCATCTGGAACCGATAGAGTAAAGCAAAAACGAGCAGGAAAAAGGGTATTGGGCTAGGACCCCAGGAAAAATTATTAATGAAATAGTCCGCATAAATCGTGCTATACCAAAATCCTGCCAAACTGGACAGGAGAAGACGTTTATCTTGTTCTACATTTTCTAAAAGTCGATAAACAAAGTAGATTAAGAGGGGAATCGATAGAAAAGAAAATAGGCCATTAGTAAGGACTTGAAATTCGGGAACAGTACCGAAAATTGTCAGGGGAAACCCTAAATAAATATAGAGGGGGGGAATTGCGAATCCATATTTCCCCCCACCCCCCGCAAGTCCCAATTGAGGAAAGTTTCCCTTCCACATATCCATCCAAATATAACCAATGGTAATCTGATCGGGATCGGGTCCGATATCGAAAGTAACGTATTCAAAAATACTGACAATCCTCGTGAAAAAGGCAAAGGCGATCGCTAGAATCCCTAAAATCAGTGCCGTTCCTCGGACTTTATTGATTGATTTCCCCATAATTGTCGGTATTTTTATCCTAAAATTGTCTGGTAGCTTCGTGGCCGTATCCCCGAATGTTTATCTTCGCATGGTAGTGCGAATTTCTAGTCCTAGTTGCCGATAAAGATGAAGTATAACCTAATTTGGCATCGCCGGCCGACGACCGACTCCCCAAAAGGAAAACCTCGTACCTCACCATTAAGATAACTGCTAGAAGATTTAAGAGCCTGTTTAGCAATAAACTAGAGACACCCGCTCAACAAAAATTTTTTTAGACAGATACTGCACACAATCGGGTATCCCGTGTTAAACTGCCTCGATAAGATGATGTCACTCTCAAGACCCTTCACTATATAATCTAATGGTAATACAATCGGTCAGTTTAACAGTTAAGGACTATAAGTCTAACATTCCCGTGGCTATCTTGTGTGGTGGCAAAGGAACCCGACTGCGGGAAGAAACCGAATTTCGACCTAAACCGATGATTGCCGTCGGAAATCGGCCAATTATTTGGCATATTATGAAAACTTATGCCCACTATGGCTTAACTGACTTTATGCTCTGTCTAGGGTATAAAGGGGAAATGATTCGGGACTATTTCTTTAGCTATGATTGGAATCAAAGTGATGTCCTCTTAGAGTTAGGCAATAAAAAAGTGACCAAACTCGATAGTGGACATGATGAAGAGGACTGGCGTATTTGGTTAGTTGATACGGGACAGGAAACCATGACGGGAGGCCGTCTTAAACGTCTCACCTCTTATATAGATCAAAGCGGAAGTGAGATCTTTTTGGCCACCTATGGGGATGGGGTTTGTGATGTGAATATTGCGGATCTGTTGGATTTCCATTACTGCCATGGTAAATTAGCCACCTTGACGGCGGTTCGTCCTCCTTCTCGCTTTGGCGAGTTAATCATTGAGGGTAATTTAGTCACTCAATTCCAAGAAAAGCCCCAAACGGCTGAAGGATGGATTAATGGGGGGTATTTTGTCTTAAATCGCAAGGTTTTGGATTTAATTGAGGGAGATGCGACGACTTTTGAGGCACAACCCCTCAGAACCCTAGCCGCCTTAGGAGAACTCGCCGTCTATAAGCATGAAGGGTTTTGGCAGTGCATGGATACTTATCGAGAAATGGAAATGCTCAATCACCTTTATGACACTGGACAAGCTAGATGGAAAATATGGTAAAGAAAGCATTTTGGACTGGCAAAAAGGTCTTTATAACGGGTCATACTGGCTTTAAGGGGTCTTGGCTGGCGTTTTGGTTACTCCATCTGGGAGCAGCGGTAAAAGGCCTCAGTTTAGCTGCCAATACCACCCCCGCTTTATTTGAACAATTAGACTTAGCTAAAAATTTGAGTCACCATCTAGGGGATATTCGAGAAGCTGAGTTAGTGGCTCGTTTAATCGCTTCGTGGCAACCAGATGTAGTCTTTCATTTAGCGGCGCAATGAGCGTCCTATATCGAACTCAAGTCATTGACAGATAGTCAATCCTTTAATAACAGGAGGCACTAAGTGGACATAGTAAATTCAATACATATCCAGATTAAGCAGATGCTCAAAAAGCAATCAAAAATTGATGGCAGATTTTTGGTAGTTGCCGCAGTCTTAGGATATTTTGGGTTATTGTATCTAGCTAACTTTTTTGTTCCCTATCACAGGTTTTGGTGGAGACTTGGGGTTCCTGCGGCTGAAAACCCTTTTATCGATCTTGCCGCCGTATTAGGTGCTTTTGATTGTGATCGATTGACAGGCGAAGTTTCTCTAACGAATAATTCCTGCTTCACTCAAATATCTTATCCTAGTAGTTGGTCTTCATTAACTTGGCTGGGTTTAGAGCAGCGTAATACTATATTTTTAGGAGTTTTATTTGCTTTAATTTTTTATGTGATAACTTTAATCATCATTGGCAGATTAAATTATCAAGAAGCTGTAGTTTATGCCCTAATTTTATGCTCACCACCGGTAATGCTTTTAGTGGAACGCGGCAACGTAGATATTGTTATCTATTCTTGGCTTGGTGTCGGACTGATAATAATTAAGAATAGCCGAGCATTAATTTTTAGGTTGTGTGCCTATTTGTTAATATTTTTTTGGGGAGTTATTAAACTATTTCCCATTTTCGGTCTGGCGGTAATTCTTAAAGAAAAAAGAAATCTATTTCTGTTCTTGGCGGCTATTTTTACCACTGCTTTTATTACTTATTTTCTCGCTAGTATAGGGGAGATTAAAACCATCTCAAGCATTCATGATGGCAGGATTTGGTATAGTTTTGGCTATAAAGTCCTCTTTAGTGCAGTCAAATATATTCTATTAAAGCTTACTAGCGGCGAAACTGATATTAAAAATACGATCATATATATGATGTATATAATTATGATTTTATTTACTATGTCAATCTTAACCAGAGTTTTATTGTCGAAATTTAAAATTTTTAAAGAATGGCTTAGTTCGGATTTTGTCTCAACCGATTCGGACAAATCTTTAGATAAAAGTCGATACATTGATTACTTCCGTCTTGCGGCAGCAATTCATTTAGGAAATTTTCTTGTTATTGGTATGCTTTATGATTACAAATTAACTTTTCTAATCTTTGCCCTTCCTCAAATTTTGGATTGGATTAAGCAAGAAAATCAATTGAGCTTACCTTCCAGTATGGCTTTAGTCGCTATGGTGGCAACCTTTTACGCAAGTCCATTCTTATATCCTTGGTTAGTTGATGAAATGATCAATTGGCTCTTAGCTGCCAATTTATTATACATGGCAATTCTCTCCATGCCTGAATGGCTAAAAAGTTTAGTCCATAAGAAATTATCTGGCAAATTTTCCGTATAAGTACCTAAGCAAAATTAATTACACATATCTAACCCCGCTCTTGCCTCTTGCCTCTTGCCTATCTTCACTAGGAAATTAATTTTGCACGACTACTTAAAAGTTTAACCACAGGCTAATATATAGCAAAACTCAATGAATTGTCAAAGCCCATTAACCAATTGACATTCTCGGTCAAGTTCATGTATAGTAGCTCCCAAAGATTTAGGGTGATGGCTTTAAGCCTTCTCAAAAATTCTTTTCGGCGATTACTGGCAGAAAGCCGTTGAAATTAACTGAAAACCCAGTATAGCGAGTCTATTTGACTTGTGAACAATAATAGCTCCCCTCTCCCCCTGGGATGAGCCTGATGGGTTTTGGCAGTGCATGGATACTTATCGAGAAATGGAAATGCTCAATCACCTTGATGACACTGGACAAGCTAGATGGAAAATATGGTAAAGGAAACATTTTGGACTGGCAAAAAAGTCTTTATCACGGGTCATACTGGCTTTAAGGGGTCTTGGCTGGCGTTTTGGTTACTCCATCTGGGAGCAGCGGTAAAAGGCCTCAGTTTAGCTGCCAATACCACCCCCGCTTTATTTGACCAATTAGACTTAGCTAAAAATTTGAGTCACCATCTAGGGGATATTCGAGAGGCTGAGTTAGTGGCTCGTTTAATCGCTTCGTGGCAACCAGATGTAGTCTTTCATTTAGCGGCACAACCCTTAGTGCGACTTTCTTATCTGGAGTCGGTGGCAACATGGAACACAAATGTCATGGGGACTATTCACGTTTTAGAGGCCCTCAAAAGCCTGACTCATCCCTGTGCCGCCGTGTTTATTACTAGCGATAAGTGCTATGAGAATCGGGAATGGGTCTATGGTTATCGGGAAAATGA
This sequence comes from Microcystis sp. LE19-84.1B, assembly GCF_027531875.1. NCBI lineage: Bacteria > Bacillati > Cyanobacteriota > Cyanophyceae > Chroococcales > Microcystaceae > Microcystis > Microcystis sp. LE19-84.1B. Next base: position 14,285 of record NZ_JAPZSR010000418.1, read on the forward strand.
CCCGCTAGGGGGTTATGATCCCTATAGTTCTAGTAAGGCTGGGGCAGAATTGGCGATCGCATCTTGGCGCAGTTCCTTCTTTAAAACCCCTCAAACCCCCATCGGTATTGCCAGTGCCAGGGCCGGAAATGTCATCGGTGGCGGAGATTGGTCCCTAGATCGGATTGTACCTGATGCTATGCGGGCTTTGATCAAGTCGGAAGCGATTCCGGTGCGGAACCCTCTAGCGACTCGCCCTTGGCAGCACGTTTTAGAGCCTTTAGGGGGCTATTTACGGTTAGCTGAGTCGATTTATGAGCAGTTGATGACGGCTAACTGGCAGCAAGACAGCCGGGGGTTATATGGGGCGTTTAATTTCGGTCCGTCTCTGACTTCTAATCGTCCGGTTAAAGAGTTAGTTGAGTCTATCCTACAACTTTGGCCGGGAACTTGGCTCGATCAAAGTGATCCGAAGGCTGTTCATGAGGCTAAATTGCTTAATCTAGTTACAGATAAGGCTTTCCATACCCTAAAATGGCAACCCGTCTGGGATTTTCGGCAAACCCTCAAGGAAACCGTGACATGGTATTATCAAGCGGCTCAAATGGACTCTGAAGATAAAGCACAATTGCAAGACCTTACTCGCCAACAAATCGAATATTATCAAAGTTGTTTGATCGATTAGCGAACTCAAGGCTGATAATAGTGCAAATTAAGTAATAATTAAGTTCAAATTTCTCCCCTGAAAGAAAATTAACCATGACTCAATCTATTTCTCCCCCCAATACCAATACTGAAGCAGAGCTGCGAGAGCAGGTCTTTCAAGCCGTACAAGAATACTACAAGTACAAATTTCAACCCCGGGCTTTTGTGGCGGGACAAACCTATATCCCGGCATCGGGTAAGGTATTTGATGAGCAAGAATTAGTCAAATTAGTGGATTCTTCCCTAGATTTCTGGTTGACGACGGGCAGATATGCGGCGGAATTTGAGGAACGTTTTGCCCAGTGGATGGGGGTAAAACATTGTTTATTAGTCAACTCGGGTTCTTCAGCGAATTTAGTGGCCTTAAGTGCCTTAACTTCCCCTAAACTAGGGGAAAAACAACTTAAACCGGGGGATGAAGTGATTACCGTCGCCGCCGGTTTCCCGACTACCGTTAATCCCATCTTTCAAAATCAGCTAATTCCCGTCTTTTTAGACGTTAAATTACCCGGTTATGACCTTGATATTGATCAACTGGAATCGGCCTTGTCAGAGAAGACTAAAGCGATTATGATCGCTCATACCTTGGGAAATCCGTTTAATTTAGAAGCGGTGATGGCTTTTGCCGAAAAACATGACCTCTGGGTAGTTGAGGATAACTGTGATGCGGTGGGAAGTCTCTATAAAGGGCAAAAAACCGGCACCTTTGGGCATTTAGCAACGGTTAGCTTTTATCCTGCCCATCACATGACTATGGGAGAAGGGGGTGCGGTTTTAACCAGTGATACCCGCTTGAAAAAGATTGTCGAGTCATTCCGTGACTGGGGGAGAGATTGTTGGTGTCCTCCGGGGGTAGATAATACCTGTAATAAGCGCTTCGGTTGGCAGTTAGGAGATTTACCCTTTGGCTATGACCATAAGTACACCTATTCTCATGTGGGTTATAACCTAAAGATGACGGATATGCAAGCCGCCGTCGGGGTAGCGCAACTGGATAAATTGCCAGGATTTATCAAAAAGCGCCGGGAAAATTTCGACTTTTTGCATCAAAAGTTACAGGAGCTTCAAGATGTTTTAATTCTGCCTGAAGCCAGTCCCGATTCTGAACCGAGTTGGTTCGGGTTTCCGATTTTTGTCAAGGAAAATGCGCCTTTTAGCCGCAATGATTTGGTTAAGCATTTGGAGGAAAAACGCATTGGCACAAGGCTATTATTTGGAGGAAATTTATTGCGACAGCCTCTTTACAAGGGGTTAAATTATCGAGTTATTGGGGATTTAAGCAATGCAGATAAAATCATGAGTAGTGTTTTTTGGCTGGGCATTTATCCCGGATTAACGGAGGAAATGTTAGAATATGTTGTCTTGACGCTAAAAAATTTCTGCCAAGGTTGATTAAAAGAAAACCGACTTTTTTTAAGTATTCTTGGCTTTTCTTAATGACAAAGAGATAAACATGACACCATCCACAATTAATTTGTTCAAAAAACCACCGCCAATCACCTGGGAAAAACTGCCAGATGATTTTATTCTACCTGACGAACCTGTGGACAACAACTTGCAACCCCTATTAGCAGCAGCTTTACGCGAATCCCTAGAATTAGCAGGATTAATTCTGGAATCGATGCTAATTGCTTCTAATTTTGGCTTATGTGCTACCGTTAAAACTCAAACAGTTGTCAAAGCGCCTGACTGGGTTTATATTCCCTCAGTAAAACCGATTCCTAGCGGAACAATTCGGCGCAGTTATACTCCCCATCTTGAAGGAGAAATTCCTACCATCGTCCTAGAGTTTATCTCGGAAACCGAAGGAGGTGAATATTCCATCAACCCTCACTATCCCTATGGAAAATGGTATTTTTACGAGCAAATCTTACAAGTACCTGTCTATGGAATTTTTCAGCCAAAAACAGGAGAATTAGATGTTTATTGTTTAGTGGCAGGAAAGTATGAGCAGCAGTTGCCAGATGAGAATAATCGTTACTGGATAAAAGAACTTAATTTGTTTATCGGTATCTGGCAAGGAACCAAAGCTGAATTTACTACTAATTGGTTGCGCTGGTGGGATAAGTCGGGAAATTTGCTATTTTGGGGAAGTGAGTTAGTGGAGCAAGAAAGGCAACGAGCCGAACAGGAAAAGCAACGGGCTGAGCAGGAAAAGCAACGGGCTGAACGCTTGGCTGCAAAACTGCGATCGCTAGGAGTTGAAGTTGATGATAGTTTATGATAGGAAAGTAGCACCAGTTGTTCACCCCAACTAATCCAATGGCTGAAGAAACCCTGGTAATTGCAGCTAACCCACAAGGGATCAAGCTACCACCGACCCAAGATGAACTACCTTCTGATGATGGTATTCCCATGGAAACCCAGCGACACGGACTGCAAATGCAGTTATTAGTCAGA
>NZ_JAPZSR010000155.1:0-1561 GCF_027531875.1 Microcystis sp. LE19-84.1B
CTGATTAACCTCCACTTCCACTGTTCCCGTTCTGGCAGCTTCCCGGTAGTCGCTTTTGTTTTCAGGTGTGCCATGACTATTATAGCAAAGGGATTGTTACTTGCTTCCAATTAGTCACTGATAACTGATAACTGATAACTGATAACTGATTAATTGGTGAACTTCAGGAAAAAAGAAGTATAAAAACGCTTCAAAATACTCGCTTAATGCTTCTTTCCAGGGTTCATCATAATTTGCGGTTGTTAGGTTCATTTGAGTTGTCTGCTTACTCCTAGGCTGTGAAGCGCGATAGCGTAACGCACCGATTTAATAATAGAGGTGGTGCGTTACGGCGGATTGTTGATGCGTGTTTTTTGACGGAATTGATAGCCGCCTAACGCACCCTACGCCTACTTAATTAAACAAAGAAATTACTCACTGGAATGTTCCCTAAAGCAGGTAAAGTACCAGTAAATCCGGTGATATTTATTAACAAATCATTGCTGGATTGGAAGCCAGCCGCGCTATCATTAATAACGAGGTAGGTTCCAGCTATTGCACCGGTTGTTACCTGCACTAAGGCGGCACTATTAACCCCTAATCCTTGATTACCGGTAATCGCTCCATTAGCATCAGTAAATACCTGATTGATTAAATTCTGTAAAGTGGTAGCAGTGCTATCAGCAGCGCGACTGAAATTGCTAGGCGCACTCATGGCGTTTCCACCTTGAGTTAATAAGTCAATTTTATCACTATTGATGGCGAAATCTGTGATACTGTCGCTTGTTGATATGGTAGATTGGCCAAATTGGAAGATGAAAGTATCTGCACCTAAACCACCAGTTAAAGTATCAGCACCGTTAGCACCATTGATTTGATTAATGCCACTATTTCCAGTGATATTATTGTTACTAGCGTTACCTGTACCATTAATATTATTAGTGCCAATTAGTCTGAGATTTTCGACATTGTTGGGTAAGGTGCGAGTAATTGCGCTTTGTAGGGTGTCAGTAATAATTACTTGTCCAATTGCTTCGTCGGGATTGATGGTAGCATTAACCGGATTGGAGAGGGTGACGGTGAAGACTTCATCAGGTTCATTAAGGTTATCATTGAGGATGGGAATGCTAATAGTAGCAGTGGAAGTATTAGCAGCAATGGTGATAGTTCCGGTTTTGCTAGTGTAATCTACATTGGCGGTAGCATCAATGGGTGCAGTAGCATAATTGACGCTAATTGGTTGGGGATTGGGATTATCGACAGTGACGGTGAGGATGGCATTATTATCTTTACCTTCCACTACGGTGATGTCATTGATGGAGAGTTGCGACAAATCATCATTGGTAATCGTTCCCGTGGCTGCGTTAGGAGTACCTACGGTATAACCAGTACCCGCAGTAAGAGTTAAAGCAACAGTTTCATTACTTTCAATGGTTGTGTCAGCAGTCGGGTCAACTGTTACCGTCGCAGTAGTAGAATTAGGCGCAAAGGTGACTGTATTGGTAGTCCCTGTACGAGTGTAGTCGGTATTAAGAGTAGCTGTCCCTCCGAGGGTGTAATTGACTGTTAAAGCATTTGTTGT
>NZ_JAPZSR010000083.1:0-2486 GCF_027531875.1 Microcystis sp. LE19-84.1B
AAATTGTTGAGGGAAAGTGCCACATCGGGATGATTGTCTCCTAAGAGTCGTTTTTTCAAATCTAATGCTTGTAGATAGAGAGGTTCCGCTTCTTTGTACCTGCCTTGGGAATAGTACAATCCTGCTAAATTGTTGAGGGAACTTGCCACATAGGGATGATTGTCTCCTAAGCGAGATTTTACCGCTTCGAGACAATTATCAAAATATCTTTCTGCTGAGTTATACTGTCCTTGCCCTTGGTAAAACCATGCTACCCCAACAAATGCCCAAATTAAATTATCATCATCATCATCAGGATTAGGAATATCATCCAGCATCTCTTGACTCAGTAACTCCAGATGAGGAATAGCCAGACGCACTCTGTCAATATCTGCAATAACGGGATTCTGGGGAATAGTCTTTGCTACAGCAATTCCACTACTCGCAATTCCTCCTTGCAGAACATGAATAAAATCATCCCCTTCCTGCTTACTTTGATAACGAAAATACTCTCTAAGTAGAGAATGAATAACAATATTTTTACCATTCTCAATCTCAATCAGAGACAAATTATCTAACTGCTTGCGTGCATCCTTGACTGCTTTCTTCTCCCATCCCAAACTGTTTATCGTCGGTTCCACCAAATCCTGCCAAGGAATAGCAGCAGCAGCAAACCTTCCCAACAGCATCGCCAACTGAGTTGCTAAACCTTGCAAACGTTGCCAACTCAAATTAAACGCAGCTATCACACCCCTCTCAGCCGTAATTCCCCTCACCATTTCATCGGAAAGCGACTCATCCTCAAGACTCAACTGCTGTAAATAATCTTCCAGAGACAACATCCGATCATCTTTTAAATATTTAGCAACCAACTCTAATGCTAAAGGTAAATAACCCAGATAACGACAAATCTCCTTGGCTGTTTCTATCTCATTTTCAATGCGCGAAGTGAGTTCAGCATCGACAATTTTTGTTAACAGTTCAATAGACTCCCCTTCTGACAATACCCCTAAAGGTAACTCCCAAAACCTCAGACTCAGATTCCTTTGTCGCGTCGTTAGCATCACCTTAAAACGAGAGGAAATTGGGAGCAATTCTTCAGGAATATCTTCTAAACTTTTAACATCATCAATAACAATTAAAATTTGTCCCTCTTGAGGATGCCAGTTTTGCCAACACCACTTCACCTGTTCCTCAACGCTTCCCAATTTCTGTAACTTCTCCGGCATTGCTAAATAAGGCGCAGCTTTTAATAAAATTTGAGTTGCTAAATCCCCTTGATTGAGAGAAAACCAATAACAAGCCACATATCGCTTTTGAAACTCTTTTGATAACGCATACTGAACCGCTAACTCAGTCTTACCCACACCTCCCATACCCCGTACCGCACAAACCGCTACGATCCCCTCCTTTTGTAACGCCTCATGCAAGTTTTTTAAGTCTTGCTGTCTCCCGACAAAATTGGGTGATCCTTGTCGTACATCACTGGGAATTGTTGTACTTACTTTTGGTAAATTAATCGTTTGGTTAATCTCAATTTGAGCATTAGGACCAAACGTTGAATCTTTAATCCCTGTCTGAGTATTTTTGTTATCCATAATCGTTATAAAATTAGTTAGTTTCTTGCTCAATTGTAAAAATAGCATCTCCATCCGCTTTGATCTGCTGCGCACCAATTTGTTCAACAAGATCGCCCTTAGCTTTTTGCTTGATTTCTGCTTCTATGCGACCTGCCGTAACATCTCTTAAACCAACTTGGGTGATTTCCCCTGCTTGAATTGCTTGTCCTAAAATCTGTAACTCCTCAGCAAAAAGGGAGTCTTCATCTAAAATCACATCTAAATTTTTAGTCAAAGTTGCGATCGCTGTACTATCACCCCTCTCAACCTTAGCCAAAGCTTCATCAACTTTAGGAGATTTTCCTGTTAAGCGAGTTTTGATTTTTTCCCATAAAACAGGAATCTTAGCCAAAGCTTCAGCCGTAAACCGTTTCGCTAAATCCCCCGTCCCAGACTTCACAAACTCTTGTACTGCTAAGGTGATCAGTAAACCTGCTGTTAATGGCTCAGTCATTTTTAAATTTTCCTCTAATAGTAATTCAAATTGGGTTTGAGACTCTAAACGTTTAGAGAAAAATAAAATCTCTAAATTTTAAATCTCTCCACTCTCATGGCTCTCTTGGATTTGGTGCATAAAATGTATTCTAAGATAAATTTCTCCTAGCGAGGGGGTGGAACGAAAGCTAAACCTACCAAATCTGGGGCGTAAACTCTGCATCATTTAAAATTATTACATTTTCCCCTGACTGCACCAACACAAATAAACCCTGACGACAAGCGTAACTCGCCACCTCATTGGGAACAATCATCGCTGCCACCGCTCCCAAAGCTTTTACATCTCGAAAACGAGGCATTAACCGTTTAAACTTAGCCAAACGTTGTAAATGCTCATCCACATCCCTTTGAGTTAACTTACTTTTGACTTCCACTAAAATGGCATCGGTATCA
>NZ_JAPZSR010000189.1:0-5651 GCF_027531875.1 Microcystis sp. LE19-84.1B
TTTGAGAGAATCGTCGTTCAAAACCTTGCGTCTTCATCGGCCCGTGTCCTGTAGGGGCGAAGCATTCGGGCAATAACCTATCGGTGAAACCGTAGATTTTCTATCCGAATGCTTCGCCCGTACTTTTTCAGCAGACCCTATTTAGGGTCTGCTGAAAAAGTTTTTCCTGGGGGCTGAGTGTGGGGTTTTACCTAATTTTTAAATCCGTTGAGTAACCCACAGAAAACGGGTTTCTCGGAGAAACCCGTTTTCTACTCATACAAAAGGCAAAAGGGGGAATAAATAATCAGTTTTTAATAACCAGATTTAGTATGATTTTTGATCTGCCCTGGAGTGTTGCTATCACCTTTGACAAAATCACTAATCGTACAAGTATCGAGTAAAACCAGCACTAAATCACCTCATCTTCTCTAGGTGGGGAAAGTTCCTCTCTATAAGCTTCAAAAACAATACCATCACTTACCCCTTGAAAATTAAGGATAGTTGACGACCATTGCGACTGTTCTTTTGTGGTAATTAAAAGCTGTATTGCTTCTCGGATCAAAGCATTCTGGGATTTGCCTGTAGAGCGAGATAAAGCCTGTAGTTGCTGACTTAATTCATCTTCCAGATAAAGGTTGAAGTTCATAACTTAAATTAAGCAGGTATCAATTAACTTTATTATAACAGGATAAATTCTTTCTTTTCTGGGCTGAGATATTTATCAGCATTTACTATGCTAATAGCAAACTGATCAGCTTTTTGAGCAACTTTACTGCCCATAATATTACACCACCTTCCCAACTGATAACCGATAACTCTTGAGTAACCCACAGAAAACGGGTTTCTCGGAGAAACCCGTTTTCTACTCATGCACTCATGCAAAAAGGGGAATAAATAATCAGTTTTTAATAACTGGATTTAGGATAAAATTTAACATTAACGCCATTTTCTCAAAAAAATCGACCCGCCTTTAGGCGGGAAAGAAAAGAAAAGAGAAAAAATAGGGAATGAGGGTAAAAAGGGAAAAAAAGAGGAAAAGGGTTACAAAGTTCTCCCAGCACCGCACACCACCCGAAAACCGTAGTCGCCGCTGTAGTCGCGGCGGTAGTCGTCGTAGCGGGAAGCGGAACGGCAGTTAAATGGATCGATGTACCAAGAACCGCCCCGCAGAGAAGAATGATTATCATACCCATTTTCTGTCCAGACACTGCCATCCCTCGGCGCACCGTCATAGTTATCGTGCCAGGTATCGGCGCACCATTCCCAGACATTGCCGTGCATATCGTACAGTCCGAAGGCATTGGGGGAAAATTGTCCCACAGGAGTCGTTTCTTCTCGATATTCTCCTTTGGGTTCATCGGCGTAGGTTTCGCTGGCATTGTAGTTGGCCAATTTCCCCGTAATGGTTTCCCCAAAGTAAAATGGGGTGGTGGTTCCAGCACGACAAGCGTATTCCCATTCCGCTTCACTCGGTAGTCGGTATTCCCGAACCGTTAGTTTCGATAATCTCGCACAGAATTCGATCGCCTCGTACCATTTGACTTGTTCCACGGGTCTATCCCAGCGCGTGGGCGATCCCCCCCTAGCCCCCCCTTCAAAAGGGGGGGAATCGGAAGCCCCCCTTTTTAAGGGGGGTTTGGGGGGATCTTTAAAGTAGGAAGGATCAGGATCAAGGTCTTTTTCTACTTTTAAATCCGTGCGAGAGGCAACTGCTTTCCACTGGGCCTGGGTGATAGGATATTTACCCATGAAAAAGGGGGGGACAGTTACTTGATGTTGAGGACGTTCATCATCAAAACTATCTTTCTCATTTGCTGGTGAACCCATCGTGAAAGTTCCCCCCAGTATGGCAACCATTTCTAAGGTGATGCCGTTGCCCAAATCTTGGGTGAAATATGAGGCTTCAGCCTTTTCTCGTTCGACTTCCTGACCTTTGGCATTTACTTTTACCACATCAAATGTCATTGTGTTGATTTCCCCCAAATATTATCTCACTTGCTTTTAACCAAACTTTCTAACTTCACTATCTTTCCCTCGACATCAAGCCACTACATTGGCACCCCTGAGATAATCTTCTAGTTGGCGATCGTTATCGTGACTGAGATTACCTAGAGGTAAAGTTTCGATGCTAAAAGCTCTCACCTCACTAACTTCTAATGTATCTTTGATCTGAAAATTCCCCGCAACCGTCACTTCAATTAAAACTGAAATGGAGTGAATGCGTGGATCACGCTCAAAAGAGGAATAAACCCCGACTAAACGCCCTAAACTGATTAAATTTAATCCCGTTTCCTCTTTTAATTCCCTTTGGGCAGTATTAAAAATATCTTCCCCCCAATCGATCATTCCCCCCGGTAGGGCCCATTTGCCGGTGTCTCTGCGTCGGATTAAAACAATTGTACCATCAGCAAGCAGCGGAATTATTGTCACCCCAGTTACAGGATGACGAAAGATAATTCCCATCACACTTTTAATAAAATGCCAAACACGATCCATAGGAATTAGGAGATAGGGAGATAGGGAGATAGGGAGATAGGGAAATTTTAACTAATACCCCAAAACCCCAAAACCGCCAACAATATCAATCATGATCGAGAATGGCTTTAGCTTGAATTAAAGCCGATCGCACTTGTTCAAAACCTGTGCCACCATAGCTATTACGGGCCGCCACTACCTGACGAGGAGCGATCGCGTCGTAGATATCGGCCTCAAAAGCCGGATGTAATTCTTGCCATTCCGTCAGGGTTAAATCTTTCAATAACTTACCGGCTGCCAAACTGCTTTTAACCACTTTCCCGACTAAATTATAAGCTTCTCGGAAGGGAATCCCCTTACTGGCTAAATAATCCGCCACATCCGTCGCATTAGAAAAATCTTCCGCCACCGCGTTAGCTAATCGGTCGGTTTTAAATTGAATCCCGGTGGCTAAAAGTACCGTCATCGCTTGTAAACAAATCCGCACGGTTTTAACGCCATCAAATAACGCTTCCTTGTCCTCCTGCAAGTCTTTGTTATAGGCTAGGGGTAAACCCTTCATTAAGGTCAATAACGCCTGTAAATGCCCAAAAACCCGCCCTGTTTTGCCGCGCACCAATTCGGGAACGTCGGGATTTTTTTTCTGGGGCATAATGCTAGATCCCGTGGCACAACTATCGGTGAGAGTGATAAAACTAAATTCTTGGGAAGACCAGAGAATCATTTCTTCGCTCAAACGGCTCAGGTGGACCATAATCAGACTAGCGGCCGTCATAAATTCAATAGCAAAATCTCGATCGCTAACTCCATCGAGACTATTGTTATACACCTGCTCAAAATCGAGTAAATTGGCGCTGTAATGACGATCAATAGGAAAAGTCGTCCCCGCTAAAGCACCACATCCTAGGGGCGAAATATTAGTCCTGGCGCGAATTTGCCCTAATCTTTGGTGATCCCGTTCGGCCATTTGAAAATAAGCGAGGAGATGATGGGCTAAACTAATCGGTTGAGCGCGCTGTAGGTGGGTGTAACCGGGGATCAGGGTTTCCAGATGGTTTTCAGCGTGATTGACTAAAGCTTGCTGAAAATTGCGAATTTCTTGCCTAATATCATCGATTTGTTGTCTAAGATACAGACGAATATCCGTTCCTACCTGATCGTTTCGCGAACGGGCCGTGTGCAGTTTTTTGCCCACATCTCCCACAATCTCGGTTAAACGACGTTCCACGGCAAAATGCACGTCCTCTTGATCGATGCCGGGGTTAAAGTTGCCGGTGCGGTATTCTTGACGAATTTGTTCCAATCCAGAGACGAGACTATCTGCTTCTTCGGGGCTGATAATACCCGTATAAGCGAGCATTTTAGCGTGAGCGATCGATCCGGTGAGATCATACTCGATTAATTCGATATCAAAGCCAATACTGGCGTTAAATTCTACGATCGTAGGATGGAGACTACCTTCAAAGCGATCGCTCCAAGTTTTCTTTGCTGTCACTGTTTTCGTTAGATGATTGTGTATAAAGTTAACCAAAATATGCTGGACAATTTTGGGGAATAATCCAGTGCTGATAGCATTACCGCTTCAGGTTAGAAAAATCTCCAACCCTACAAACATAAGAATAGCAAGAATTGCTCGCTCTGGCTGAAGGCTGATAGGCGAAAAGCTAATAAGAAGTAAAACCTCGAAAAATATAACCGACAATCAAACCGATTAATAGGGCCCATGCTTGCCCGGTTTTGACGAAATTTGAGAAGGCTTTCTGGACATTGCCGATGATATCCACGTCTTGATCCGAGATAGTCATCAAGACATTGGTAAGGGGGGAAAAGTCGATCGAAACGGATAGATGATGGAAGATGTCGATCACGATAGCATTCCTCAAAAACGAAAATCTACAAAACAAGTTAACATAAAAACGACTAAATCAAAACCACTTTTGTCTCCCTAGGGGTGAGTTGGAGGGGAGGTCACTTTCAAGATGATTGAGATTGCTGGTAATAGGATAATAATAAATTGCCCGCTTTTTCTAAATCTTGCCCAAAGGCGATAATTCCTTCTTCATGACCACTCATCACTAAAATTTGTTGCTCCTCTAGACGCTCTTCTTGACATAAACGGATAATTTCTGCGGCCATTTCTGGGGTTCCATAGGCGATATTTTCTTGGGTGGTCGGCACTCGATACATCAAATTTTGCCACAGGGGGCGATGATGAATATGAATCACCCCATTAATCTGGGGATTCGCTTCATAAATCGCTGCATGGGTGAGAGTTTCTGAAGAAGCGGCGATTGTTCCCCGACAAGTGACCCGATTTTCTTCCCAATTGTAGTCTATAACTGTGGTGTAATGGGATTCATTTAATACTGGAATTCCCCCGGTGTTAGTGCCAGAAATAATAATTTCTTTGTCTATTTTCCCTCGTTGACTCACATTCCCAAAACCGATTCCGTTATCGTATTGACCGATTAATCCCAGTCGATAGAGGCGATTGCGCCAATAATTTAATTCTGCAATCTCTGAGCTTATTAAGGGACGGTCAAAAATCCAAGTACAATTGTATTTAATGTAGCCTTCATCAATCATAGATTTTTCTGAAAATATTCGGGATAATTTTGACAAACTTTCTGCACAAATTCCTGGAGAGGATAGGAAATATTGGCGATATAATTATCTTTAATTACTTGGGAGAATAGGGGTAAAACTTCCGTATCTAAGGCGGGGTTAAATAAGTTTATCGGTAGGATTAAATCGGAACCTTCCCGCACATCAATGGTCTCAAAATTATCGGCTACAATTAACCAAAGAGGACGCACCCAAAGAGCCGAACGACTTTCGATCACCTGAATTACTTCTCCGTATAAAGTTCGATTTTTGCAGAATAAACTAACAATTTGATGGGGAGTGAATGTGTTCATAGACAATTCTAGTTTTCCTCGATCAGCTAAGACGCATTTTAATCGCTTATTCTTAGATTAGCCGAATCTTCCCCCAATCTCTTTACTCTTGCCAGAGCCAACAGTAAAGAGTATCTCATCTCCACAAGCAATTTAAACCCACATTCCGCACCCTAAAGTGTCACATTGAAAATTTTATCCAAATCGTCAAAACGATTGCTGGCTCTGAATTACAGGCTAATTTGTTTGTCTAGCAGATGCACAATTAGCCCTAAAAATCTGATAGCTCTGATACCA
>NZ_JAPZSR010000217.1:0-11240 GCF_027531875.1 Microcystis sp. LE19-84.1B
ATCGCTGCCACCGCTCCCAAAGCTTTTACATCTCGAAAACGAGGCATTAACCGTTTAAACTTAGCCAAACGTTGTAAATGCTCATCCACATCCCTTTGAGTTAACTTACTTTTGACTTCCACTAAAATGGCATCGGTATCATTTACTACTAATAGATCAATTTCTAAACCCTCATTATCCCGTTTTACCGAAATACCGGGGTGAAACTCATGCACATCAATACCCCGCTCCTGAAATAGACGCACCACCGCAGGACGTACTTGCCACTCGACAAATTCTCCTAAACGATTGCCTAACTCCCCAATCTGCTGACTAACCCTGTTAATTTGCTTATCTGTTTCCTTGATTTGTTGATCCGTTTCTTTTTGAGCTTGGGATAACTCTTGTTGAGCTTGGGATAACTCTTGTTGGGATTGGGATAACTCTTGTTGGGATTGGGATAACTCTTGTTGGGATTGGGATAACTCTTGTTGGGATTGGGCCAATTCCTTTAGTATTTCCCAAATGTCTTCAATAGTAGCTGTCATAATGAATTTCTCTCAAGTTAAAGTGATGTAGCCGATACTCAAGGGATTTAGTATAATTTTAGCGTTGATTATTGGCGGGAATGGAATCGGCTCTCTTGGATTTGGTGGGTAAAATGTATTCTAAGATACATTCCTCCTAGGGAGGGAGTGGAACGAACCACAAAGACACAAAGTACACAAAGATCAACCATAATGTAAGTTAAACTAATCGCACAGAACCTATAAGATTTCGAGAAAAAGCTAAACCTACCAAACCTGGGGCGTAAACTCCGCATCATTTAAAATTATTACATTTTCCCCTGACTGCACCAACACAAATAAACCCTGACGACAAGCGTAACTCGCCACCTCATTGGGAACAATCATCGCTGCAACCGCTCCCAAAGCTTTTACATCTCGAAAACGAGGCATTAACCGCTTAAACTTGGCCAAACGTTGTAAATGCTCGTCCACATCTCTTTGAGTTAACTTACTTTTGACTTCCACTAAAATGGCATCGGTATCATTCACTACTAATAGATCAATTTCTAAACCCTCATTATCCCGTTTTACCGAAATACCAGGGTGAAACTCATGGACATCAATACCCCGCTCCTGAAACAGACGCACCACCGCAGGACGTACTTGCCACTCAACAAACTCTCCTAAACGATTGCCTAACTCCCCAATCTGCTGACTAACTCTGTTAATTTGTTTATCTGTTTCCTTGATTTGTTTATCCGTTTCTTTTTGAGCTTGGGATAACTCTTGTTGAGCTTGGGATAACTCTTGTTGGGATTGGGATAACTCTTGTTGGGATTGAGCTAATTCCTTTAGTATTTCCCGAATGTCTTCAATAGTGGCTGTCATAATGAATTTTCTCAAGTTAAAGTGAAATTTTCTTTATTATAGCCCGATCGCTTTTTCTCCCTTGAAGTAATACTAAATCCGTTGAGTAACGCACAGAAAACGGGTTTCTCCGAGAAACCCGTTTTCTACTCATGCACTCATGCAAAACGGAGAATAAATAATCAGTTTTTAATAACTGGATTTAGTATAACCGTTCAGGAGGGGACAAAATCTAGTAATCTAAAAAGACTTAGAAAAGAGCCGCTACTGTGAGAGAGTAGTATCCGTGGCTCTCTCTGCTGCCCCAGGAGAGTCCTTCCACAGAGTCAATGCCACTGGCGGCTTGACATCCCCCCCCTGAACGGTTACAATGAATCTATACGCCTTATGTAAGTTAGAAGCTGGAATGGTGTAAACTCCTTCGATAGATTATCTCTCTAGTCGGAGTGTTGGACTCAAACACTTGATCCCTATTAGGTTGTTTTAGGTCGCATCAAGTGTACTACTTTATTAGGTTTCTTACAGGAAATTTTAAAGGTTTGAGCCTTCGGTAAATCTTTCGAGGTAGCCTAGTTATCATACCTCAAAAATAGCTTGAGCGATTTTTTCAGGGGATTTTCCTAGTCTAAAGTAATATCCTCTGAGTGTTTATCATGTTACAAATTAAGTGATTTTTACTCATTACAATGGCAAAAAATCAAGCCGAATCTATGTCTGATCAGAATCATCAGCAGCCAGATATGGGTGCGAAGAAAACAACGCAGGCTAGAATAGAACATCAGGATAATAATCAAATAAAAACGGGAATTGATCCTAAAATTGATTCAGAAAAAACGTTTAAATATTCGGAGCCAACAGGAAGATTAGGGGAGATAATCCTGCGCTTAATGCCGGTGGGTCTTTTGCTCGGAGGACTGAGTTATT
The DNA here is from genome assembly GCF_027531875.1 of Microcystis sp. LE19-84.1B. Taxonomy (NCBI): domain Bacteria; kingdom Bacillati; phylum Cyanobacteriota; class Cyanophyceae; order Chroococcales; family Microcystaceae; genus Microcystis; species Microcystis sp. LE19-84.1B. The sequence goes on from NZ_JAPZSR010000217.1 coordinate 2,280, forward strand.
GGGCGATAGTTGGTAAGATTCCGACTCCTATTCAAGGACGAGCGGTCATTTTGATTCCTCGTTCTATTGTTAATATCGAACCCCGTCAAGGTGGACGGGTGTTAACCCTCCTGATTCAACCGGGAGATTCTGTCAAAAAAGGGCAATTACTGGCAACTTTAGAGTTTCCTGAATTGGAAACAGAATTAAGGGATAAAAAGGATAGACTAGCAGATCTCAAGCAGCAGGATAAAAGAGTTGACTCTATTGAAGTGAGTCGTCGCCAATTGAATGCAGCCTCAATAGAGCGCCAGCAAAAGGCCAATCAGCTTCAGATTAAAGCACTTCAAGTTCAATTAGCCAGTAATCAAAAACAGCGAGAAGCTTATCTCTCCCATGCTCGATACCTTAAAAATTTCCAGAACTCAACGGATGAAAGACTAGCCGCCTACGATAAACTTATCGAAGAGGGGGCTGTCGCCAAGCTAGATTTTCCCTCCTATTTATTTCAGTTCAATAATCTAGAGGCTTCTAATAGTATCAATCGCGTCCAAATAGAACTCGATCGCCTTAAGGGGGTTGATGAAAGCCTGCGAGCGCAGATGAACGCATTGACAGCCCAGAATAATATACTAAACACAGAAAAACGGCAAATAGACCTGCAAGATACAGCCAGTGATATTCTTCGTTACAATGCGATCGCTGACCAGCAACGAGAGATTAATACCTTAAAAACCACCATTCAAGCCAACAAAAATGTAGTGAGTCTGTACAACGGCCAGATTTTAGACTTATCTGTTAATCCGGGGGAAGTTCTGGCCCCGGGGGGACGCATAGGTACGTTAGAAGTCTCCAATCTAAAGGCCAAGACCAACGTGGTAGCTTTGTTTAAGAGCGGTGATGCCAAACGATTAGAACCGGGCCAGGAAGTAGAAGTCGTTCCCGATCTCTATGATCGCGAACGCTATGGGGGTATCGTCGCTAAGGTCGTTTCCGTCGATCAGCAGCCGGTAACTGTGGCAGAACTGGCAAATATAGTGGGAAGTAATGAACTCGCCAGCAAGCTGTTTCTGGGTAGAGATGAAGACGATCGCGATAAGCCTATACCCGTCAATGCAAGTGTTATCAAAGCCACTTTAGCCCTGAAGGTCGATCGCAATACACCGAGTGGTTTTTACTGGACTCAAGCTAAGGGAGCGCCCCAAAGAATCACCAACGGGACTACCGCAGATGTCCATGCCGTGGTGGAAGAGCGTTCTTTAGTGAGTTACATAACCCCTGCTTTTCGCTGGGTTACAGGGGTGTACGACCGTTAACCACAATCTTGCGAGCGTAAGTAGCTAAAAGAAACAACGACTAGAATAAACGGTTAAACCTAATATGGAAAATCCGAAAAGACGTTCTCAATGGTGGACTTGGTGGTTTAAGTGGTGGATTATCGCCGCAGCGTTTGTCTTAGTCATCTTGATCCATAGTGAGCCTCCTCAGCTTTGGTTTTGGTTGGTGACGTTTTTGGCACTCATTTTATATGGGATTGAGCGAGCGATTAATGGGTAACAATGAGTAAGTCGAAAAAGGATATAGAGATACCTTGGACAGTAAAAACGGGCTAATGATCAGACAGGGATTGAAGTTTTCCCTGGGTGCTGCTCTCTTAACGAGTTTCTTTTGGCACCGAGGAAATGTATTAGACAACTTTGTCTATCCCGTCTTTGGGTATGTATCTGTACTGATTGAGCCATCGATGGGAGGTGCGATCGCCGCAGGTTTGGGGCGTTTGGGGGGAAGTGCTTTGGGGGGAATCATTGCCGCTATCCTGGTAAACGCCTACGGAATCCAAGGCTCAAGTTTTTTTGTCATTCCCTCTCTCACCTACATTTTAGCCGCCCTGATCTGTGAAACTTACCGATGGCAAGCCGCTTATTCCCAAGCCACACTACTGGGCGCTTTAATTGCCATGAGAGTGGTAGGAACATCAGCACAACAAAATATCTGGCTCTATTTGCGATCGCGCCTCATCGATAACTGGATCGGAATCGCTGTGGGAATTGCTGTGGCCTTACTATTTTGGCCCCAGAATACTCGATCCGATCTCAACCGGAACTTGATGGGAATCCTTCAAGATATACCGCACTTGTTCCAAAAAATCCTCGATCGCTACCTAAAAACTGATGGCGACGAGCGGGATTATCCTCTTTCTATTGAGCAGAACGAGCTTAACTTACTCAATCAGATTAAAAAATCAACACAAACTAGCCTTTCAACACTCACAAAAGCAACCCATGAATTCGGTAGTGAGATATTGGTGGCAGAAAATTGGAGTGAAATCTTGGCAATTCAGAACCAATTGACTCGACAATTAGCTGATCTGATGGCTTTTAAAGGCGAAAAGCATGAACAAAATTTAGTGCATCAGTTCAGGGATGAATTTCACCAATTGGCGACTCATCTTATCGACAGCTTTGATAGCTTGAGGGATCTGAGTAACGCCAAAAAAATCTTAGCTACCCCTTACCTCACAGAATTAGAAGAAGATTTAGCGAATATTGGAGGTAAACTTGATCATCTCCGAACCAGTGGAGAGATTGACCGGTATGATGTTCAAGAATCACTACAGTTTTATCAATTTATTCAACTTGTATCTCGATTTATTCAACAATGCGAGGGATTAGGAGGCAGGATAATCGATAAAACCAAAGTAACTGCAACTTTCAGGCGAAGACACCTGATTACCTTTCCCAAATGGGCCCCTATACCCCTAAAACGCCTGAGAGAAATTGTCAGTCTTGGCCTGGTTATTGGTTTGTTACTGGCTATTATTCGTCACATCGAGTTTCCCTATCCTTCTGCTTACGAAAAAGTGGCAGATATTGTGATAATAGGTGCAGTGGTCACTGTCATTCAACCGACACGGGGTCGAGCGATCGCAATCGGTTGGGCGGCCACTGTTTCCTTGAGTTTGACGATTCTCTGTATTTACCTGTTGGTCAAGTCCTTTGGTTATAATCCTTTTAGTAGCAGTCTGGCTTATTTTTTCGCCTACTTCAGTTGTGCTTGGCTGGGGTTTACGCCGATCGCTCGCATCGGTGCGATTGTAGCAGCCGATGCCATCGGGAAGGATATTTTTCCTTTTTTCGAGCAAGGAATTTGGGCTGCACTAATTTCAGTTCCCGTAGGCGCGTTTCTGGGGGTGTTGCTGACCACTGTATTTATGACAAAATCGGCTACAAACGAACTGGAAACAGGTTTTTCTGTGACTTTTAAGAAAATGGGACAGCTATATCAAAAACTGCTGTCAGGCTATTTTCAGGATACGATACCACCCTCAGATATCGCCCAACTGAAGCAGGCAATCACAGTGGCGATCGCTCAACATCCAGCCTCGGTTAAGATTGCCAGTCTCGAACAAATTTCCACAGTTTTAGCAACCAAACACCAAAATTTTTGGAATTTCTCCATCGGCTACGAACAAAAACTCTGGGCTCAACTGGATGCTTTACAAGATGGGCTACAGCAACCGCTTCCTGAACCGATACGACAAAAGTTTTTACCTGAATTACAAGCGATTGCACAACAAACCGCGATCGCTTTTGATGAAATTGCTGAGGCGATCGCTGCCCAGGTTATTCTCAACCCACCAAAGTTAGAATTGCTCATCGAAGAAATTGAATCCCTTGAGAAGCAATTACTGAGCTTGCGGGTTGAGAGTCGAAGTTACCCCTTAAATGAGCTAATCGCCTTTAGCTCGGCTTTTATGACGATGAAAGCCATTGCCAGCAACTTAAACCAAATGAGTCAAGACTTACCTGCTTACACCCAATAGATAATAGGCAAATATTATCAGCCTGAAGGATTTCTGCTCTCAGGGCTGTATATTCAGAGTGTAGGGTGCGTTAGGCGGCTATCAATTTAGTCAAAAAACTAAAATTAATAATTCGCCGTAACGCACCCTACAAGATCGGCGTGCTGCTACGCAGTGCCTTCGGCATCGCACTCAACCAACCAAATGACGGCGTTCCAGTGCAGCGACTTGTTATACGGCTGTTTTTGTGCAATGTGATCTAAAATAAAGGCATCTTACGACTAGGTGACAACAATGTATAAAATTTCTGTTAACCCTCAAATTCATTTTGGTAAGCCCTGCATAGAAGGGACGCGCATCACTGTGCAGAGTGTTCTTGAGTTGCTAAATGAGGGACTCTCTTTCAGTATAATTATTCAGGATTATTACCCTGATTTACAAATTGAAGACATTCGTGCTTGTCTGCAATATGCTATCGCTTTAGTAGCGGCTGAAGACATTAAACTCGTGTCGGCTTAATAATAAAATTTCTTCTCGATCAAGACGTTTACGCAAATGCTCGATCGCTTTGGCAATCACTTAATCTTGGCGATCGATATGATGTAGCCTGTGTTAGCGTTAGCGTAACCCACGGATTTTGAACATTAGATAAGGTGCGTTCACTTCATTAACCCACCCTACAAGATCGGCGTGCTGCTACGCAGTGCCTTCGGCATCGCACTCTGTTATGAGTTGATTGATGTTGGGTTTCCTTGGGTCAACCCAACCTACGGGCGAGGCGATCTGCTACGCAGTGCCTTTGGCATCGCACTCATAATAGTTTACGAAATTCTGCGACTGTCAAACCAGCATCTTGAACAATTCCACCCATTGTAAATGCCTTAATTGGATTGTGCCTTGGAAGAGCAACTTGACGCACCCCATCACTCATGATGATATGTTTGCCTTGGCGAATGATCCGAAAGCCTACCTTCTCCAAGGCTCGTACTGCATCTAGGTGATTTACGCCAGGAATTCTAGGCATAGTTACACCTGCATTTCAATTTCACGAATTTCCCCATCTTGCAAGCGTTCTTCTAAGGCTGCAAGATACTCACGAATTGCATCTTGGATATTGGTTAATGCCTCTTCCTCAGTATCTCCCTCAGACCAACAACCGGGGAGCGCAGGAACGCCAACAGTAATTCCTTCTTCAGAACGATAAAGGACAATTTTGTATTTCATCATAAGTTCCTTCTAGATAGCACTCCATTTTAGCTTGATAGAATTATGGATGTGGGATCAAATTGTAGCAACAGCGGAACCTCACAGCAAACTTGATATGGTTGGGTTTCCTTGCGTCAACCGTTCGGCAAAAGCTCACGGCCGAAGTTCAACCTACAGGCTACTCTAGGCTATTTATTCCCCTAGAAACGAATCGCACCGTTACATTTGATTAACGCACCCTACAAGATCGGCGTGCTGCTACGCAGTGCCTTCGGCATCGCACTCAACCAACCAAATGACGGCGTTCCGGTGCAGCGACTTGTTATACGGCTTTTTTTGTGCGATGTGATCTAAAATAAAGGCATCTTACGACTAGGTGACAACAATGTATAAAATTTCTGTTAACCCTCAAATTCATTTTGGGAAGCCCTGCATAGAAGGGACGCGCATAACTGTGCAGAGTGTTCTTGAGTTGCTAAATGAGAGACTCTCTTTCAGTATAATTATTCAGGATTATTACCCTGATTTACAAATTGAAGACATTCGTGCTTGTCTGCAATATGCGATTGCTTTAGTATCGGCTGAAGATATTAAACTCGTGTCGGCTTAATAATGAAATTTCTCCTCGATCAAGATGTTTACGCTATCACTGCAAGATTTCTAATTGATGCTGGACATGATGTGGTTCTTGTTGCTCAGCACCGACCAACCTGATACGGTCGGTGTGCAACGGGATTGTTAGACCGTACCTCACAGATCGCTTATGATCAATTTATTCTCGCATATCTAGAAGTTTAAGCCATGTCACTCACTGAGTTAATTCTTCTGGTCAACAATCTGAGCCAGACAGACAAATTATCACTCTTCAAACTCCTAGCTGCACAAATCCCGGATGCTGAACTACGGGTTATCTTTTCCGCATCAGAGTATCCGATTTGGTCGCCCTACGATGCCACGGAAGCCGCCAATATTCTGATGCATATGATTCAGGATGACCGAGAGGCATCTACCCATGCCTAGTACAGTCGAATTTCCCCTTTCCGACGATGAAGCATTACCCACGATTCCCATCACTCTGAGTCATGCAGGCCTTTCTGTTTCTGCGAATGCCCTGCTGGATACCAGATCTACGGTCAATCTATTACCTTACGACATCGGTCCGCAATTGGGTGCAATTTGGGAGGAACAAACTGTCCGCTTGCCATTGGCCGGAAATCTTGCAAGGGTTGAAGCACGAGGGTTATTTGTGTATGTTCAAATTGGGAATTTGGAACCTGTTCGTCTAGCCTTTGCTTGGGCAAAAACCTCTCAGATACCCTTAATTCTTGGGCAAACGAACTTTTTTCGAGAATTTGATGTCTGTTTTCAACGATCGCGATGCACGATCAAAATTATCCGCTTCTAATAAGGGTCGATGTGTTTTGGGTGGGATCGCGCTTTTGGTTAGTGTTGATAGAGAAAAGCAATGCTGGGTTTCCTGCCGTCAACCCAGCCTACGGAGATAAACGATCGCACTTAATCTTGGCGATCAAATATGATGTAGCCGGTGTTAGCGTTAGCGTAACGCACGGATGTTGAACCTGAGATAAGGTGCGTTCACTGCGTTACCGCACCCTACAATATCGGCGATCGCACAACAAGATTTGCGATCGCACAACAAGATTTGCGATCTGCTATGCAGTGCCTTCGGCATCGCACTGAATCTTTGCGATCGATATGATGTAGCGTGTGTTAGCGTTAGCGTAACGCACGGATTTTGAACATTAGATAAGGTGCGTTACATTTCATTAACGCACCCTACAAGATCGGCGATCGCACTTGCTCTCGTTTGCGATATTGAGTTTGTTACATTTTGGCTCTTCTGGTTTCTGTGTGGAAACGGGGTCTATACTGATAGTTTCTTCAGCAAAATAGTCCTAAAAGTCTTTGCCAGTAAACATTTCACGATTCTATAAGCAAAAATTATCACACAAAGTCGAGAAGAGCCACATTTTAATAATCAATTGTGTTGAGTACGTTATTTTGTAACGCGCAAAATAGGTGTTTCACCTACCGTGACATTGCCAGAAAGCTTGTTCAATTCTTTAATTTCATCCATGTTGGAGATAACAACTGGTGTTAGAGTTGATTTTGCTTTCTCTTCTAAAAGAACTAAATCAAATTCGAGGATAATATCACCTACTTTAACTGTTTGACCTTCTTCGGCAATACGCCTGAAGCCTTCCCCCTTTAATTCCTCTGTATCTATACCAAAGTGAATAAACAGTTCAATCCCTTCGTCAGATTCTATAGAAAACGCGTGGTTTGTTTCAAATATCTTGCCGATTGTTCCATTTACAGGGGCAACCATTTTGTTTCCTGATGGTTTTATAGCGATACCATCCCCAACTATTTTCTTAGCGAACACAACGTCAGGAACATCCTCTATATTGATAATTTCGCCAGAAATTGGTGCAATGACTACGATTGCATCTGCATCTAAACCATCGTCGTTTATTAGGGATTTCAATTTATTAAAAAGACTCATATTACATCTCCTTATGATAATTGATGTGGATGTTTTTATTGTACTGAATGTGTTATTGCCTGTATGTTAACCAAGTTGTTGGATAAAACTAACTATACATTATGCGGAAAGTTTCCGTATATCACGCCAAATACACATTTTTTTAAGAATCTTTCCGTATATTACGCTCAAATGGAGCGATCGCGAGAAGTTTTCCGTATAATATTACGATAAGCGTGTTATGCCGATTAGCGTACTCTTTTATGAACCCTCCCCCACCCCGAAAACTCCTAGACGTAGTGCGTGAAACCATTCGCCCTACCGCATTACTCCTACCGCACCGAACAAACATATCTGGACTGGATTAAGCGTTATCTGCTCTTCCATCAGAAAAAACATCCCCGTGAGATGGGAAAAGAAGAGATCAAGTCCTTTTTGAGCCATCTTGCCGTTGATAAAAACGTTGCCGCCGCCACCCAAAACCAAGCCCTCAACGCCATCCTCTTCCTTTATCGGGAAGTTCTTAAAATTGAACTGGAAAATATCGGTGCATATTTACGGGCAAAACGCTCCAAATGTCTGCCCACCGTCCTCACCAAAAAAGTAAAAATGGCTGATGATTTTAGCGATCGCAAAACAGACTGCGATCGCTGCTCAGGTTATTCTCAACCCACCAAAGTTAGGATTGCTCATCGAAGAAATCGAATCTCTTGAGAAGCAATTACTGAGCTTGCGGGTTGAGAGTCGAAGTTATCCCTTAAATGAGCTAATCGCCTTTAGCTCGGCTTTTATGACGATGAAAGCCATTGCCAGCAACTTAAACCAAATGAGTCAAGACTTACCTGCCTACACCCAATAAGGGCTAAATCCCTTCTTTTCTAGCTAAAAGGACGGGACAATTGACATTAACCCGCACATAATCCGAGAGGGAAGTACCGAGAAGGCGATCGAGATCCGGTAAACTCTTAGCCACGGAAGGACGGCGATCGGGCGACCCCAACAGTAAGAGATCGACGTGTGCAACTATAGTTATTGTTGCAACAATTTTTAGGGATTAAGCATTAAAGCTTACTTTGTATTTTCGCAAAAAGCTCCGTCTATGCTGAAAGTCCAAGAGCTTTTTTCGTCCTATCACCGACAATTCCGTCAACAGGGTCTAAATTAGCTTGATCTTGAAATTGAATAACCGCTTGAGCCGTTCCTTGTCCAAAAAAACCGTCTGCTCCCATGTCTCCAACACTGAAACCTTTTTCAATTAATTTTTTTTGAACTGCTTTAACATCATCTCCTTTCATTAAAGGAGTGGTTAAAAATAGTAAACGATTGCGGCTCTTCGTTACTTGTTATGGTTCGATAGGGGGGCATAAATCGACTAAATCCTTATCTGACAAGAGACTTAATTGATTAGTTCGCTCTAGAGCAAAAACAATTGACAAAAATCGCTAAATGCCTTTCTCTATAAGGGTTC
>NZ_JAPZSR010000049.1:0-2002 GCF_027531875.1 Microcystis sp. LE19-84.1B
CCAAGCTTTTCTGGTCGGAACCCCCTAAGCCGAGTTTTCAAGGTGCTGCGCCGTCCACTTGGTTTTCGAGACTGGCCTTTTAATTCTAACGTAAAGCCAACCTAGAACGGCGGGGTTTCAGACCCAAAATTTCCGATGACGGGAAAGTTAACAAATTGAGGACAAGAATCAGCATTCTTGGCTATAGAATTCCACTCCCCGACCATCACCCCGGGGAATTAGGCTCTGTTCAAAAAATTGCTGACAGCGATTTTCAGCATCAGCGACGAGAACTTTGGCAAAATGACCGTTTTCGAGAACTTCTTGCCTCGGACGTTGTTCGTAGGCATAGATAATCAAAATATCTCCGGGTTGACAGAGCAGCGCCGCACCACCGTTGGGGCAAATTTCCCCAGTTTGGCCCGGAAAAACGTAGGTGGAAAAGCGCTTACCATTGCTAAGATTGACCACATCCACCTCTTCAAGCGGCAAAATGCCGACCCGCTCAATCAATTCTCGATCGATAGTGATACTGCCGACATAATCGACGTTAGCCTCGCTGACGCGCACTCGATGGAGTTTGGCGTGCATTAATCGAATTGTTCCCATGTATTTTGTCCTATTTCCCCCAATTACTTCAATTATTATGCTCTCCCAGTGGGAATGTTTACTCAAAAATCTCGGTCAATGGCAAGGTTCTTTTACCCGTCTGTCTCCCCAAGGCGACTTGATCGAAGATACCCCGACTTTGGTATCTTTGCAAGGCATTAATAATAATCGATCGATTCGTCAATTGGTTCGCCGTCTCTACAGCGATCGAGCGCCGGAAGATTTAATTTTAGAGTATAGTTCTCTCCATCAGGGTATTCTATTTAGCCAGACGGGAGCTTTTTGCCAAGGTTCTTTATATTTTAGTAGTTTTTCCTCACAATTCGGGGCAGAATTTGGCTTAATCTCCGGGGAAAGACGATTAAGAATCGTCCAGTTATTTAATGAACGCTGTGAGTTCGATCGCTTGACTTTAATTCGGGAAAAGTTAGTTGATTCTCAGTCACCAGAAAGAGCGATGTTAACGGTGGAGCAATTACTGGGTCAATGGCGAGGACAAGCGGTGACAACGGGACGGGATTTTTATAATTCTGCTGCCTATTCTACCCATATATCGATCGAGCGTCAGGGGGATAATTATCTCTCGCAAACTTTGACTTTTGGCGATAATCAAATCACTTCTAGCGCTCGTATTGAGGGACAAAGATTGTTGTTTGAAAATAGTCCGCTGCCGGTGCAAATTCTGCTACTGCCCGATGGAGCTTCCTGTAATACACCTCTGAAAATTACTGCTGGTCATCCTTTTGTTTTAGAGGTGGGTTGGTTACTTTCTCCTACTCAAAGACAGCGCTTAATTCGTTCTTATGATCAGAAGGGAGAATGGACAGGTATTACTCTGGTGACGGAGGAAAAGGTGTTTTAAGGGAAAAAGTAAACAGTTATCAGTGAAAAGAAAAGTAAATTCGTAGGTCGGGTTGAGGCAACGAAACCCGACATAAATCCTCGGTGGTTGGGTTTCTACGGCTTAAAGCTTCCCCCCCTTGCCCCCCCGACATCGGGGTAGGGTTGGTAAATTTGTAGAAACCCGACATAAATCCTCGGTGGTTGGGTTGAACGATAGTGAAACCCAACCTACAGCTACAATATTACTAGGCGATCAAATATTCCCGGAAATTCAGATGAGTCAATCCCCCGTCACTATCACCTATTCCCTAGAAACTGTTCTAACAAGAATCGAAGGCAAGTTAGACTCTTTACAGAAAGATGTCGCTGATCTAAAAGTAGATATGGCCGAGGTGAAAACCGAACTCAAAAGTATTGATAGGCGATTGGAAAAAGTAGAGGGAACACAGGACGCTTTAATTCAGGATGTCTCTGACCTTAAGGGAGCAAAATCGTTGATTATTCCCGTGGTAGTGGCAGTATTAACCAGTATTCTGACTCTGCTGGTGCGATCGATCCCGAATCCTTAAAA
>NZ_JAPZSR010000029.1:0-3019 GCF_027531875.1 Microcystis sp. LE19-84.1B
TAGATAGAGAGGTTCCGCTTCTGTGTACCTGCCTTGGGAACTGTACAATAGTGCTAAATTGTTGAGGGAAAGTGCCACATCGGGATGATTGTCTCCTAAGAGTTGTTTTAACAAATCTAATGCTTGTAGATAGAGAGGTTCCGCTTCTGTGTACCTGCCTTGGGAACGGTACAATCCTGCTAAATTGTTGAGGGAAAGTGCCACAGAGGGATGATTGTCTCCTAAGAGTCGTTTATACAAATCTAATGCTTCTAGAAGGAGAGGTTCCGCTTCTGTGTACCTGCCTTGGGATTGGTACAATGCTGCTAAATTGTTGAGGGAAGCTGCCACAGAGGGATGATTGTCTCCTAAGAGTCGTTTTCTCAAATCTAATGCTTCTAGATGGAGAGGTTCCGCTTCTGTGTACCTGCCTTGGGAATGGTACAATTCTGCTAAATTGTTGAGGGAAGAAGCAACATCTGGATGATTGTCACCTAATAGTCGTTTCCTCAAATCTAATGCTTCTAGATAGAGAGGTTCCGCTTCTGTGTACCTGCCTTGGGAATCGTACAGAAATGCTAAATTGTTGAGGGAAGTAGCAACATTGGGATCACTCTCCCCTAATAGTCGTTTACACAATTCTATTGCTTGTAAATAGAGGGGTTCAGCTTCTGCGTAGTTTCCTTCGGATTCGTACAAGTTTGCCAAATTATTGAGGGAAGTCGCAACATTGGGATGATTGTCACCTAATAGCCGTTTATACAATCCTAAAGCTTGTAAATAGAGGGGTTCAGCTTCTCCGTACCTTCCTTGGGATTCGTACAATAATGCTAGATTGTTAAGAGAAGTAGCTACATCGGGATGTTCTTTTCCCAAGCGGCGGAGAGTTACTTCTAGACATTGCTCATACCAAGGTTCAGCTAAATCGTAGAATCCCTGTCCCTCATAAAATCGTCCCAATCCTCCAAAAGACGGGATTAAATCCTCCTCCTCCAGCCATTTTTCCAGCTCTGTCGCTGACTCCGCAATATGGGGAATAGATAGGGCGACGGCTTCTACTTGCTCCTTGGTTAAATATTGAGAAAGAGTCTTTGCCTCCTCAACCATACCCCGACAAAAGGAGCGTTTCAACTCATCCCCATCCTCTCGCAGTGCTAACTTAGCTTGAAAAAACTGTCGCACCAACGGATAAAACTGATAAGTTTCTCCTTCTACTGCTTGCAACAGATTGAGGTTTAGTAATTGTCCCTCTCTAATCTCTTCCAACTCCTCCTCATCTTCAGCAGACAAACACCTTTCTATCACCAACCGCCAAGGAATAGGAGCCAAAGCAAAGAGACTGAGAAAACAGCCTAAATCCCGCGCTGGCTGATTCAACTCCTCCCAACTCACCTCAAAAGCAGCCTCTACCCCTCTTTGCGCCGTCATATCTGCCGATGGATTCTGCAAAGCAGACAACTGTAAACCCTTATCTATCAACTGCTGCTGCATCCTTGCCAACGTCCAATTAGTACGCCGTTTGAGGAAACGCCCCACCAATTCCAACCCTAAAGGCAAATACCCCAACCACGCACATAGCCCCTTCCCTACCTCTAATTCAGCTTGCAGACGCGACGCACCAATCAGAGATTCCAGTAAAGCAAGGGCGGCTGATTCGCTTAAAACGGGTAAGCGCAACTGCTCAAAAGATGCCGCCAGCCAATGTTGCCGAGTCGTAATCAATACCTTAAAGCGTTGTTCTTGGGGAGGCAAATAATCTTGGATTTCCCCATACTGATGCACATCATCTAAAATTAGCAGTACATCCCCCGGCGGTTGCCATCTCGCCCAACAATAATCCAATTGCCCCCGCAAATTCAAGTCTTCTGGGGGAAACAAACCCAACAGCGACTTAGCAAAATTTAATAGTTGTACCCCCACCGTTTCCGCTTGCACCCCTATCCAGCAAATACCGCCAGGATAAGTCGATTTTTTCTTATGATATAGCGCATACTGGAGTGCTAATTCTGTTTTACCGACTCCTGCCATGCCCGTAACGACGGCGGTAATCGCAATTCTTTCTTGTTGCTGTAACTGGTGGTGCAGTTGTGTCATTGCATCTTCTCGCCCCACGAAATTAACCGCCCCAGTACGCGCCTTGGCTAAATTATGGGGAACTTCTGCCCCCGGATAATCCACTCGTTGCGGCGTAATACGTTCAGCAAGGGGAAGACTGACTCCCGGAAAGCCCGGTGCTTGCGTCGGTTTTGCCCTCTCCTGCAATGCGGCTAAAACCACATCCTTCGCCTCAGCTTCCGAAAGATTAACCACGTCTGCATAAACAATCTGTTGCCACAGCCCCTTAATTTCGCATTCTGAGACACGAATAGGGATTAACGTTCTTTTTTGACCTGTAGGATCTTGAGCGAAAGCTGCCGCCCATTCTGGATGGGTATAGAGCGCATTTAAGTAGTTATTGGAGAGAACAGCGAGCGTTTTTTCAGCTTGAACAGTCGCATTCTGCATTTCTAAGACAAAATTACTGCCGGGGCGAAAATCCCAAGCTTGAATAATGACAGAATAACCCGCTTCTTCGAGTATCCAGGCAATCCATTCTGCCCACTGCTTATCACGCCCATTATAGCTGACAAAAAAGTGCTTCTTCATCTGTTCTATCATTGATACATCTCTCCTAGCGAGGGAGTGGCACGAACCACAAAGACACAGAGGACACAAAGATCGATCATATTGTAAGTTAAACTGATCGCACAGAATCTAGAAGATTTCGAGAAAAAGCTAAACCTACCAAACCCGGGGCGTAAACTCCGCATCATTTAAAATTATTACATTTTCCCCTGATTGCACCAATACAAATAAACCCTGACGACAAGCGTAACTCGCCACCTCATTGGGAACAATTATCGCTGCCACCGCTCCCAAAGCTTTTACATCTCGAAAACGAGGCATTAACCGTTTAAACTTAGCCAAACGTTGTAAATGCTCATCCACATCCCTTTGAGTTAACTTACTTTTGACTTCCACTAAAATGGCATCGGTATCA
>NZ_JAPZSR010000076.1:0-6882 GCF_027531875.1 Microcystis sp. LE19-84.1B
TTACTCTTTGGTTCTAAGTAGGGAGACACAATTATTTGTAGGATGGGTTAGCGGTAGCGTAACATAATCTGGCGTTGGGTTTCATGCTTCAACCCAACCTACGTTCATCTTATATTTAATTCCACTCACCCACTTAACATAGGGATAAGCAATGACTAGCAGAATCAAGGAAATCTTTCAGACAGGACAACCGGATCAATCCGTCACCGTGCAGGGTTGGGTGAGAACAAAACGAGAATTAAAAGAATTTACTTTCCTGGAAGTTAATGATGGCTCATCCCTGGCCAACTTACAAGTTATCCTCGAATCGACTTTACCCGATTATGAAAATGTACTAAAAATAATTAGTACAGGAACGGCGATCGCTGTTTCGGGAAATTTGGTTCCTTCCCCGGGTAAAGGGCAAAATATCGAGTTAAAAGCGGCCGAAATCACCCTTTATGGTGACTGTCCTGCGGATTATCCCCTACAAAAGAAACGTCATTCCTTTGAATTTCTGAGAACTATTGCCCATCTGCGAGCAAGAACCAACACCCTAGGAGCAGTAATGCGGGTTAGAAACGCTTGCTCTACCGCTATTCACAGTTTTTTCCAAGAAAAGGGCTTTATTTGGGTACATACTCCTATTATTACCGCTAACGACTGCGAAGGTGCGGGGGAATTATTTACTGTCACCAGTTTAGATTTAAAAAAACCCGCCAATTTTGCCGAGGATTTCTTTGGTAAACGAGCCTATTTAACTGTTAGTGGACAATTACAAGCGGAAGTAATGGCCATGGCTTTATCTAATGTTTACACTTTTGGCCCGACTTTTCGCGCCGAAAATTCTAATACTTCCCGTCATCTGGCCGAGTTTTGGATGGTGGAACCGGAAATGGCTTTTTGTGACTTGGAAGGAGATCAGGATTTAGCGGAAGCTTTTCTCAAATATATCTTTAAATTCGTTTTAGAAAATTGTCCCGAAGATTTGCAGTTTTTTAACGAACGTATCGATAAAACGGTGTTAAGTACGGCCGAAAATATCGTTAATAGTGAGTTTGGCCGGATTACCTACAGCGAAGCGATCGAGTTATTAGAAAAAGCCGATCGTCAGTTCGAGTTTCCGGTAGAATGGGGCGTAGATTTACAGTCAGAACACGAACGTTATCTAGCGGAAGAACTATTTAAAAAACCCGTGATTGTCACCAATTATCCCAAGACAATCAAAGCTTTTTATATGCGTCTAGATGACAATAATAAAACTGTTTCCGCTATGGATATTTTAGCACCCAAGATCGGCGAAATTATCGGCGGTTCCCAACGGGAAGAACGATTAGATGTATTAATCCAAAGAATGCAGGAACAGGGAATGAATCCCGATGATTTGTGGTGGTATTTAGATCTGCGTCGCTACGGTTCCGTTCCCCACGCTGGTTTTGGTTTAGGATTCGAGCGTCTGGTACAATTCATGACGGGAATGACCAATATTCGCGATGTGATTCCTTTCCCCCGTACCCCTTTAAGTGCCGACTTTTAGAATGATGTCTAGGATACACGGCTCTCTTAGGTTTGGTGGGCAAAATGTATTCTAAGATACAGTCCTGCTGGCGAGCGAGTGAAAGGAACCACAAAGACACAAAGGACACAAAGATTGAGCGATCATATTGTAAGTTAAATTTATCACACAGAACCTAGAAGAGCCGATACACGGGAGAAAGCTTGTAATCCTCAAGCTTTCAGTGCTAATTTGCTTGGTCTTTGGGGACTTGTACAATAAATTTGTACAAGTCCAAGCTCTTGAACTTCCCAAAAACCCCAAAATCTCGATCGCTGGTTAGGGGAGAGAAATATAAAGACTTTATTAAATTGTAGCTTTTGATACAGTTGTGGGGGGGGGAATGTGTACGCTCTTACAGTCCCCCTTGTGTCTTGGGTTGGGTTGTTGCTTGACCTAGAGATGCGAGGGTGGTGATCACACTTGTAAAAATTCTTTAGTCTCTGATGAGTATTAAGAACTTATCTAATTACTTGGTTGCAAGTGCCGCACTTGGACTGGCGACTGCTCTCAGCGCCCTGTCACCGCAAGTGGCTCAGGCAGGGGCGGTGATCTATAACAACTCCAATCCATCTCTGGCCTCCGTCGCCCTTGGCGTGAATGATGCTGGTCATCTGAATTTTGCAGATCCATTAGGCTTCAGGCCTGTTAATGCAGAGGTGACGGGCTTGTCCTATCGCTTCTCCGATGGAACCTGGCGGGATGCCACCGCCCCGGGTTGTTTCTGCGAAGGCTGGGGTGTGGCTGTCACCGATCCGTTTAGCAACCGTGTAGCCGGTTGGGTGAATGAATCTTCAGGCAGCGGAGGGCTGACGGGCGGGGTGTTTGGTTCCACGACCACAACGGCCTCCTCTTTCACTCAATTGGCTGCCTATCCCGTCGACATCCGGCACTTCTACGGCGTGTCTTTGGCACCCAATGTGTTTCAAGGTAATGTCACCATCACAAACAGTGGCACTGACACAGTTACTGATGTGGTTTATCGCCGCGTGATGGATTGGGATGTGCCGCCCACTGAGTTTGTTGAGTATGTGAGCCACTTTGGGGTAGCCAGCAATCTCGAACCCACGGGCAATGTGCGCTTTGCCAGCAACAATGGCTTCGCGACTTCCGATCCGGGCTCGTACCCAGGGGAAATTTGGCTAGGGGGTTCGATCATCAATGTTGATTTCTTCCAACAAGGACCAGCAGACCACGGTTCGGTCTTTGATTTTGCTTTTGGTGATCTGGCCCCAGGTGAGTCCCGCACTTTCAATATCTTCTATGGAGCGGCGGCCGATCTCGCAGGTGCCCAAGCCGCGATAGCGAGGCTTGATCCAGATGTATGGTCGTTCGGTCAGTCCACAGCGAGTGGCCCTGCCAATGACTCGCCCACCTTTCTCTTTGCCTTTGGTGGTGTAGGTGGCGAGGAGCCTGGTACCACCCCTGACGACCCGGTGTTGCCCTTCGTGCCAGCACCAGGCGAATTCGTTTTCCCTGCTCCCACACCCCGCCGTTGGTTTGATCCACCTTTTGTCTCAAGATTTGACTACTCCCTTGGCTCGGGTGAGTTTTTCAGCTTCATCCTGCCGCCTGGATTCGGCACTACTATCGATCTCTATGTGGGTGATACTCTCATAGCAAGCGATCTCACCGCTGATGGGGTAAAGGAATATTTCTTCCTTGGTGACTTCGCCCTGGATGACATAGCAGCCTTCAGCCTCCGCGACATTTCACCCCTAGTAGATGCGGCAGATCCCACTGCTTTCCCCACCTTCCTTGATTTCACCCCCGGTGCTGGGCCACTGACGATGAAAGCGGTAGAATCGGGTGTAGCGGTTCCCGAACCCAATTCCCTTCTTGGACTATTTGCCCTCGGCACTCTCGGTGCAGCTTCAACCCTCAAGCGCCAACTAAAACCCTCTAAATCCAGCGAAAAAGAAACTACAAAAGTGGGCTAAATTGTTTCTAAAAATATCATAAATGCCCCCTTCATTCAGTAAATTGAGGGGGTTTTATTTTTTGTCCATGTTTCTATTTATTAATTTTTGTGATTTAATGGCAATTTTTACATCAATATCGTCAAATTCAATGAGTATTGTGATTTTGTGCTATAATGGAGGTCTGTCAAAAGTAAAAAAACAATCAATTACCATGAATAGCAAGACAGAAATCACTATTCAAGTTCCTTTAGAAATTGCTAGATATTACGCTAAAATCAACCCCAATGACCGAGCAAATATAGAAAATAAATTAACTAAAACTATTCAATTAGAATTAGAAAAGTATCGTCAAAAAGCAGGAGCTAGATTATCAACAATTATGGATCGAGCTAGTGATGAAGCAGAAGCTAACGGATTAAATCCAGAGATTTTAGCGTCTATCTTAGAACAAGATGAATAAACCACGATTTGTTTTTGATGCTAATGTAATTGTTAGTGCTTTTTTATTTAAAAACAGTCCACCTCGTTTGGCGTTAGAAACTGCTAAGAATCAGGGCATAATTATCCTGTCTGAGACGGTTATTGATGAACTTAGTAACGTTTTATCTCGTTCTAAATTTGACCGCTATTTAGCTAAATCAATTCGCCAAGAGCTATTAGAAACATTAGTAGAAGCATCTTTATTAGTGCAACCGTCAGAATCTATCGATGAATGTCGAGATGCCAAGGATAATAAATATCTAGAGTTAGCGATTAGTGGTCATGCTGAATCTCTTATTACAGGGGATGAAGATTTGCTAGTCTTGAACCCATTTAGAAACATTAAAATCATCACTGTGTTAGAATTTTTGGATACTGATTCCGTCAGTTGATGGGGTTTAGTTTTTTGCCCACTTTCCTTGCTACACTAAGATTAAGACATAACTCAAGACCTATCTGAATGAGTCGGATAAGTCTTTACAGCGCTCTTAGAAGTTAAAGACTCATCAGCATTAAATCAATAAATGCCCCCTTCATTCAGTCAGTTGAGGGGGGTTTGTTTTTTTATATCTCTTTTTTGGCAATAGATGCTATAATGAAAGGCCACTCTTTAAGATTGCTTGATCGATCGTGGACTTTGAGATTATCAGCGATATTACGAATATCGAGATTATTGCCATAGGAACAGGAATTCGTAATCGGGAACGGTTGCAAAAACAGTATGGCAAAGGTAAATGGAGAAAATTAAAGGGCATAGCCCAAGTTCAGCTTCCCAATGGTATAGTAAGGTTAGCTGAAGTCGATTGGTATGAAGCTCATGGCATCGGCAAAAAAGAATTTAAGCTCAAGTTACCGTTTCTCGATTGACCATGAAAATAGAGTCATCTCCAACAAATCAGTTCGTAGTTTGTCTCAATAATGAAGGCTACGAAGCTTCACTAGAAGTGGGCAAAATATACCGCGTTATCCCTGATGAGACAGCAGAAATAAACAGTCTAATTCGGGTTATTGATGAAAGTGGTGAAGATTACGCTTTTTCTGTGAATCGGTTTCATCCTATTGAGTTACCAAAGCCAATAGAAGAGGCATTGTTATCAATGGCCAACTAAAACCTTCTCAATCCATCGAAAAAGAAACTACAAAAGTCGGCTAAATTGCCTCTAAAAATACCATCGATGTCCCTTCATTCAATCTTGAGGGGGTTTGTTTTTGGCATCTATTAATAAGTGGGTGGGTGGAATTAAATATAAGATAAACGTAGGTTGGGTTGAAGCATGAAACCCAACGCCCGATTATGTTACGCTACCGCTAACCCATCCTACAAATAATTGTGCCTCCCTACTTACTTCTAAAAATTGTCAAACTTATTAATGATGTCTTGAATTTGCTGCGCTGGGATGTCCGTTTGGTCAGATTTGGCATAGATGAGGAGCATCAAAACACAACTATTGTCTTTAAGTTGATAGATAACACGATAGCCGCTACTTTTGCCCTTTTGAATATCGCTGTTTTTGAGGCGAACTTTAAAGACAGTGTAGCCTATTCCTGGTATTTGATCGCCGATGAATTTGCCTATCTGAAGGTCATCAATTA
Organism: Microcystis sp. LE19-84.1B; assembly: GCF_027531875.1. NCBI lineage: Bacteria > Bacillati > Cyanobacteriota > Cyanophyceae > Chroococcales > Microcystaceae > Microcystis > Microcystis sp. LE19-84.1B. Next base: position 5,530 of record NZ_JAPZSR010000076.1, read on the forward strand.
GAGGTTGTAGGTCAGTACGAATGCTCCGATAGCGTTTGGCGAGGATGCGAAGTCGAGCCTTGAATTGATCGGAGAAAAGGAGCTTAATAGGGGGAATTTCTTCAGTCATCTATGCCATCCCAGAGTTCAGAGATGGGATGTACTTTGCCTTCTTTAGCTTGCTGAAGAGAAATACAAAGACTGGTGAGGATGAGTTCTTTTGGTTCGTCGTCGGGGTCCGTGGGTGGAGTGAGGATATTACGCGATACTAGCAATTGGTAGAAATCATCGATCGCCATTCCCGTTAGTTCGGCTGCTTGTTCAAATTGAAGACGTTGCTGCTGATAAAGCATGATAGCGATTTCCGTGAGCATTTGAGCTTCAGTCATTTGTACTGTTTGCAGAAGTTCAGTGGGAAGGGTGAGGCTCATAGAGGTTTCATTAAGTGGCAGTAATTTCATTGTATCGCCATTAAAAAGAAACCACAAAAGTAGGCTAAATTGTTTCTAAAAATACCATAAATGCCCCTTCATTCAATCTTGAGGGGGTTTATTTTTTCCTTTCACTTATTAAACAACTATCACCTCGTTGCTAGGGTCTCCCTGGCAACGCATTTCCAGAGGTTCTACCTTGGCACGAGACCAAGCATTGATGATCACACAAAGTCGAGAAGAGCCAAATAGCCAATTTAGTGCCAAAATTAGGAGTAGTTTATTTATTCTTCTCTCCTAGTTAAAAATATGCAAGTTAAAGAGCTAACCGTTGAAGAACTCAAGCTCCTCATTCAAGAAACTGTTGCCGAAACCATCCAATCTATCTTACTCGATCCTGACCAAGACAAAGAAGTCAAACCTGAAGTTAAGCAACAACTTCTTGACTCTCTAAGACGGACTGAAATAGGAGAAAAGGGGGTTTCAGCCGAGGAAGTAGCCAAAAAATTAGGATTAAACTGGTAATGGCTTACTTTGTAGAATTTAGCCGCGAAGCAATCGCTGATTTAGAAGCACTCGCTCCTATCATTCAAGAGCGAATTTTGCGGAAAGTTCGCTGGTTGTCGGATAATTTTGAAAATGTTAGTCCTCAAGCTTTAAGTGCTAATTTGAGTGGTCTTTTCAAGCTTCGAGTCGGTGACTATAGAGTTATCTATTCTTTTGCACCCGAAGCAAAGCGGCTTACCATCCATAAGGTTGGACATCGCCGAGATATCTACAGTTGATAAAATACTGTATTTGACTGGACTTCCCCCGTATAAACATACTAGCTATGGCTAAAAGTCTTACAGAGCCTGAGTTAAAGCAATGAAATACTAATGAACTACTGGACACAAAATCCTGAAGTTCTTACGCCGATAGGGTTTGAGGCAAAAATTTTCAA
>NZ_JAPZSR010000238.1:0-1188 GCF_027531875.1 Microcystis sp. LE19-84.1B
GCTTGACTTCTTTTGGTTGTCTTTGTATTATCTACATTAACGTCAGATGATGTTAATGTAGATGATTTAAGGCTTCCATCAGTTGCCGATTTATCATCGTGACAGTGGCGGTGTAGTAATTGAAGGTTCTTGTATTCATCCTTTCCGCCTAAGCTGAGAGGGTGAATGTGGTCAACTTCAATTAAGTCCGATGGGGTAAAATACTGCCCACATCGGCTACACTTGCATTGTTGCTTCTTAAGTAGTTTAGCTACTCTTGTTGGTGTATCGATTGCTTGTCCTCGTCTGGTCGCCCAGTAAGTCCAATTTCCGTCGTAAGGTGAAGCGTCGGGGCGAACTAAGGTATGTCTGACAATTGGTGTCCAGTTATGTTTCCATAAATGAAAACCGTCTTTGGTTTGGAATAACCAAGATTCTTGTCTTTCTTTCCCATTGCTGAGTTTAACTGTTCCCGGTCTAAAGTAGTTTCTCAGTTTTTCGTAGCTTGCTTTACCGCATCTTGATACTGTCCATGCCCTTAACATCAACCAGATTGTATAGTCTAGTTTATTGAAGGTATCTTTAGATACTACTCCTGAGTAGTAGTTAGTCCAACCTCTAATGATTGGGTTTAGATGACTAATCAGGGCTGATTGAGGTGCTGTTTTGTTTTTTTTGATTACACCTTTTATCGCTTCTGTGTGGGCTTTAACTGCCTTTTGACTGGGTTTGATGTGGGTTTTGTGACCTATTAATTGGCTTCTTCTCCCTCCTGTTTTCCCAGATTTATGTTTTCCTGTTGGGTATTGCCTGATATTGAATCCTAGAAAGTCAAAACCGGGTTCTTCCGTTCTTCCATTATATTCAATGGGTTTGAGCGTATGACACACTCTTGTTTTTTCTAGTTTGAGTTCTAAACCAATAGGCTTTAACCAATCAGAAATGGCAGTCTTACACTGTTCAATGATTTCGAGTGATGGTGAAATCACTACAAAATCATCGGCATATCTTATTAAAACAGCTTGATTCTTATTCTTCTTTTTGGGGAATAGTGTTTCAATTAATCTTGCCATTCCATCCAGTGCGATGTTGGCTAGTAGTGGACTTATTACCCCTCCTTGTGGTGTCCCTGTTTCTGTTTCTTCAAATATGCCGTTATCCAATACTCCTGCTTTAAGCCATTGTTTAATGTCTCTTTTCAGGGAACTT
>NZ_JAPZSR010000321.1:0-7980 GCF_027531875.1 Microcystis sp. LE19-84.1B
GGACTGCTATCCATCTCGGAATGGTTGGCAAAATCCTCCAGTGTTTTTACCAAGAGTTGTCAAACAATCCGAAACTGGTTTGGAGAAATAATTAGTTATTTCGAGCGAAGGACAACGAATGGGGTGGTCGAGGGAATCAACAATAAACTTAAACTAATAAAACGGAGAGCCTATGGCTTTAGAAACTTTCGTAATTTTTGGGTTAGAAGTATGTTATCTTGGCATCTTGTCTGTTGATTTAGCATAAAGAGTAACGAAGAGCCAAAATTCTATTTACTGATGGTACATCATCAAAAAAAAGACCCGTGTTGATTCTTTGGGTTGACGGAGATGACGTTATTGTAACGGCTGTAACCTCAGCAATGCCCCGAACACAAACAGATATGTTATTAAAAGATTGGGCGAATAGTGGTTTGAGGGTTCCCTCTACTGTTCGTTTATCTCGTCTTGATTGCTTGGAAAAAAACTTACTGCTTGCTAAATTGGGAAGGATTTCAAATGAAGATGCTGTCTATCTACTTAAAGTTTGGGACGATTATATTAAACCTCAATTTTAGGCGATCGCGGTTTTAAAGTTTAATTAAGATAAAAGTGTTTCTAAGGCGATCGCCAAAGGTTTAAGAATGCGAGGGATTGATATTACAATGTCTTCAGAGAAAGGACTGATTGGGGTACGACAATGACCGCCACAATTCCCGACAATATTGGCGATAAATAACGGTAGGATGTGTTAGCGTAGCGTAACGCATATATAAACACAAAAGGCGCGTTAAGAAACGCACCCTACAAGATCGGCGATCGCTGCATATCGATTAATTAAGCAAGAAATAACTCTTCTTCTGCTTTACGACGGCTAACCAGACCGGGTAAAACTTGGTGTCCTGCGTGAACCCATTTGCCAAATTCTTCTGCCGCACCCTGATAATCCTTGAGGTTAAGTTTATGGAGTAGGGTAGAGCCGGCAAGGGTTCCTAATCCTAAGTTAAAGGCAAACGAAACTAATGCGTCATATTGATCCTGGTTAATGGGGACTTTGACCAGATTGGATACTCCAGCTTCAAAGGTTTCTAGGTCTTGTTCGAGAAGATTTTCGGCTTCTGATCCAGTAATTGTCATTCCTGCGTGAACACCTTTGGTATGGCCATAACCAATTGTCCATACTCCAACAGTGTCTTGGTAAGCGTTGAGTTTTACCCCTTCAAAGTGTTTAATGAGATCGATTCCTTTTTGGCTAATTTTCATGGCTTTTGCTCCTTTCTATTGATTGAGAAAATGATTTGAGATTGTTAGTAACGGTAGGATGAGTTAGCATAGCGTAACGCAATTTGGATTTAAGTGTTTTGAAAAGGGGCTCTTCTGGTTTTTGTGTGGAAACGAGGTCTATACTGATAGAATATCCGCAAAATAGTCCTAAAAGTCTTGCCCAGTAAGCATTTCACGATTCCATAAGCAAAAATTATCACACAAAGTCGAGAAGATCCTTAAGGGAATGGGTTAAAAGTTGTGGCCACTAAAAATCATTTAGAGTAACACGCCGATCGCCGCTTCATTTCTGCCTAATTTACTTAAACCTATGCAGATGTCTTCAGGGGGACGAGGGGGAGTTGATTGATAATAAATTCACCGAGTTGCACTTTTTTGCTGGCATTATCAATGTCTAAACCGACTAGGTTCCCTAATTCATCGTAATCGGCAACGACTCCTTCTGAAATTTCTTGGCTATCAACACTGGATTTGTCTGCAAGGTGGATATAAAGGGAGTCTGTTTCTGGGTAGTAGTTAATCTTCATGGTCTAAAGCTCCGGTCTGGAAAGGCGTTGTGGATAGTCAGCTTATCTTCTAGAGTAATGACTCTCAGGTATCGATCGCCAAATTCTTTTATCTGCGCCCAAAAGCGAAAACGATTATCTTCTTGAGGTTCACAGCGAATAGGGTTTTCGATAACGTAAATACACCATTCTTTTTTGAGGTAAGGGCGTTTTGTTAAAACATCATTTTCAAAATAGTTAGTAAATATATATTTTGGCATAAAAATGGTTGTAGTCAGTAAGGGAGACTTATTATCGTTGAATTAAAGCAAGGAACTTAGATATTTCTCTGGCTGAAAGTTTTTTGAACTGTCTAAGAAGTGTTACAACTGCTTCACTCATGGCTTCAACTGATCGCTTGTAGATTACTTTCTATCCATTAGGTTAGCACAGCGATCGCTCTTTTAAAAACTAAAACAATCACGGTTTTAAAGTTTAATTAGCAAATCGCCAATATTTTGCGGTGGTTCGGTGAAGCGGATTTGTCCATCCTGTTGACATCCACCCCTCGCTAAAGCGAGAGGATTCCTATCTACCCAAACAATGTTAATTGAATCGGCAATAGGCGGGTTGACACTTCATCGGAAGCTACTAGCAAGCTAGATTTACGCTGTCCTCCATGTCCGTTTAGAGTCTCGGAAAGCCCTCCCGCGACTTTGATATTTCGTGCGGCATTTACGTCTCTATCGTGAGTTTCCCCACAAAAAAGACAAGTCCATTCTCTTACAGAAAGTTCTTTTTTGCCGCCTATTTCTCCACAGGCTGAACACCTCTGAGACGTTGGTTCCCATCGAGAAATCACCCTAAAATCCCTGCCATACATTGCTGACTTGGCTTCTAACATAGTCCTAAAACTACGCCATCCTAAATCAGAAATTGCACGGGATAGTTTACGATTTTTAAGCATTCCCGATGTGTTTAAATCCTCTAGCACAATCGTTTGGTTTTCACGAATGAGCCGAGTTGATAGTTTATGCAGAAAATCTGTTCGAGTATCTTTAATTTCGGCATGAATTTTGGCAACTCTGCGTCGCGCTCTTTCACGCCTTTTACTCCCTTTTTGCTTGCGAGATAGACTCCGTTGAGCCTTTCTCAACTTTTTCAGTCGTTTTTTAAGGGGCTTCGGAGCCTTAATCTTTTCTCCATTATCTAAAGTAGCAAAATCTGTTATGCCCAAGTCAATCCCTACTGACTTACCGTTGTCGGGTAATTTTTCGGGATTATTTTCTACTACAAAACTTAAAAAGTACCGATTGGCGGCATCCTTAATTACGGTCACACTAGAAGGCTCTGAAGGAAGCGGACGGCTCCAGACCACCTCTAAGTCACCTAACTTAGCCAGACTTACTTTTTCTCCTTCAACAGCAAAAGCCGATTTGGTAAATGTCGCGGATTGCTCCGATTTTCGGCTTTTAAATCTTGGCAGATTCATTTTAGGGCCTTTTCTTTTTCCTTTGATAGAGTCAAAGAAGTTTTGATAGGCTTTCTTTAGATGTCGGAGGGACTGTTGTAATGGCACAGAAGAAACTTCGTTTAACCACTTTCTTTCTTCTGTCTGCTTAGATTGAGTCAACAAACCAGAAAGCTGACCATAGGACGGCAACTTTTCGGCACTCCTACAGATTGCAAGGGCATCGTTCCAGACCACACGAACACAACCAAACAGTTGGGCTAACCCCCGTTTCTGTTGGTCTGTCGGATAGAATCTGTAGCGATACCTTGCTTTCATGCCTCGTGCTAGAATAGCTCTATTAGGATTCTAACAGGGCTGTTTAAGAATAGCAATTTAAGCCACTAAAGCCGTCCTAAAGGTTCATCCTGAGCCTGCCGAAGGGACGGGGTTTTAAACCCAAGTTTTTCGATAAACGCCTTCGATGGTTTTTAGCATAGTTTGCTATTTGGTTGGTTTCCTCTTCAATTTTAGCAGCTAATTTCAACGGACTGGATAGGCCATTAATTCGAGATGAACGAGATTATGCTTTACACGGTGATGATATTCGTTATTATCCTATGCGGTAGGGGTTTTATTTAAAATCCCAAGATCACCCTGTTTTTCGGTATCTATTGGTTGATTGTTGAAGGGTTTTATCGCTCTGATTTGGGTACGATAACAATTCCTGACGGTATGGGCAATGAATAATGCGGGAGATGTTAGGGCAATGTAAGGCATCGCAAGTTAGATTTAAGTATTTTGAAAAGGTAAAAGGTGCATGGGATGCACCCTACGCGATCTACGCAATCGGCGATCATTTTTCATAAACATATATCGGTAGATCAATTAGTTTTCGGAAAGACATTGCCAGATTCAGGCTCAATCCCAACGTATTGCGTACGGATTTTTCGGAGAGCATAGTAGTCTGACCCTTTCCAGTCAACAGGAAAGTTTTCACTGCTGAAACTCCACGTTTTTTGATTTTTTAATAGCTCAGAAAAATGATCGAGTTGGTCTTGTAAGTCTGTGAATGAACCGATATTTGTACTTAATGATTGACCTTTCCATTCTTGAACTCCTTGTGCTGCCCTAAAAGGAATTGGATAAGCCTTGATCTTTTTGGATTCTGCTGGATTTGGCGACCCTTCCAACTCCAAAGTCTTTTCCTGTTTATTTGGGGTAAATTCCGCATAAATATCAACATACGAAGACCCTTCACCAACCAACGTCCCTAAATCAACAGCCCCCTCAGATGAAAAATCAACAGCTAGATTATCTTCCTGAATATGTTTATCTGAGTCTTTGTAAGTGAACATCCCAACGCTATTCATCGTCATTATTCCAATTCTGTTTTGCTTAGCAATATAAGCACCAAAGACACTAATTTTTCCCGAAGGAAATAAAATTGGCATACACTTCATAGATTCTGCAAAAGCAGAATAGTTTCTGGTAGATGGGTTAAAGTCAATTTTTTGAAAGTAGTTTACAAATAAATCTGATCCTCCCCCCCATGAATCATCTTTCAAGGGCCGACCTTCAAAACTTAGCGTCCAATCGTTATCATAAATGATGCCAAGACCTAGTTCACAATCTCGAAGAAACTCTACCTCTACCCATTTCTTATAAATAGCTTTTGCGTTATCACTAAGACCTGCAATCGCATTCTTCAATTCTGTCATAGAGAACGTTGTGCTTGTTGCAAGTCTAGCCATCTGCTGTGAAAATGAATCAGAAATACTTGAAAAATCGAGATCGCCAACCTTCAAACCTCCATCATGGGCGTAGTAATATATTTTACGCAAAGAATCAAAGTCTTGAATAACAGTGCGAAATAGTAACAGTTCTTCAGCCTTCTGTGTAGAATCAATGCTATTTAATGCGGCTGTTGACAACCAAGGAAATAAGTCGCTCCAGTTTACTATCCAAACACCAAGTGGCGTATATTGACCATCGTTTGGATTAGTTGTGGTTTCAGCTAATTCCAGAAAATTGGAGCCAATTGCTTCTATCAATGGCTCATCAACACTATCTTCGGAATTATTGCTCACTCCAGCAAGTGAATTGTGTGTACTGAACGCAAAATCGAAGAGCTCTTCAGGAAGACCAATGCTATTATTTCTGACTTTAGAAGAAAGTTCATTTAAATTCTCAATGTCAGCATTTTCCGCTATCATTTTGTCAAACTCATCACGAGTTAATTGTGGATTTTTTATCTTTTCTTCTTCAAACTTGGCATCCTTCTCTATTTGGTTTAATTCTTGAAGATTTTTGAGATTCTCTAGTCTTGCCGTGATTTTTGGATCTGGTGTTGGTTGGATAAAAGATGGAATACTAGGTGGATCTAACTTTTCTTGAGGAAAATTAGGGGAAGCGATAACCTGAACGTTAGCCAGTTTATCAAAACCTTTACCAGCAAAGTCCGAATACCATGTGTTGACCTCATCTGCAATTGCACTCCCAGAATAATATTTTGAAACATCGACCGATACATCACCTTTTCCTGATTCGCTACTGCCGTCATAGGTAGCTTCGACAGACACAGAGGCACCAATACCCGCATAACTAAAATTTCCCTTCGCGCCATACTGCCAAGCCGTTGAACCACTCTTTTGCTTCATCGTTAGAGAAACCGAACCAATAGCCCCCCATAAAACACCAACGACAACGCCATTACCTGCCGCCTCAAAAAATTTCGCACGCGCTTTCATCCAATCTTGCAATGCAGAAAGTCTTTCAGATTCTGTTAGGTTTGGTTTAAGTAAAGCATTATATTTATCCAAAGCCTCACTTGCTGGATCTTTGCAACTACCAGCTAAGGATGCCATAAGGTCAGCAGGCTTCAACTCATTGAAATTAATATATTCGACACCTGCTTGTAAAATGACGTGATAATCAACTCTGGTTTCTCTTCCATCATCAGCTTTCGCTTGTCCCACGTAACCAAATGCAGAAGCGGAAATTTGGCTGATAGCAGATAAACCGTAAGAACCAGAAATACCGAGCGACCCACGGTTCATAGTATTGGAATAAACAAAGCTACTTTTGCCAGACATGACAGCACGAGATTGCGTCTGTGCAATCATTTTAGTAACAGGCTGAACTACAACTGAGGCACTAAAACCGTCTTGGAGATTATTAACTGTTGAGCCAACAGTTACATCATATAGAGGATTGTTGATGTCATTAACACTCATTACATTTATTCACCTTAAAGATTAGGAATAAAAATAAATAATCCAGGCATTTTGTTTCTAAACCAAAGATAAAGCTCTTGCTTGGGAACTTCAAATGCACCACTTGATAGATTTTCATCACTTATTTACACTGCTGTTTTTTAATAGTGATCGACTTTAAGTCTGCTTCAGTATAATCAGGAGGGATTTGCTGGTCTTGCGCGGCAGTCATTGCGGCACGAAGATTTTTAAGTGCTGTCAGGTGACCACTCTCTCCATTTTTAAACTTCTGTTGATCTAGTTGACTTGCCTGCCACATTCCATTGCAGAGCAATGCCTTTTGGAAAATCTCCAACACAGCCACTCTAGCATTGAACGTCGCAAGTCGCTCTGCTGCGTTAGCGGGTGAATGGTTGATTTTTGCGTAATTATTCTGGCACTGCGTTCCAAGGATAGGATATGCGTTTTTGATTCCCTGACACGATGCATCAGTGGCTGGCGGAGAGGCGAGTGCTGTGGTCGGCGCAAGAAAAAGAATAAAAACTGACATTGCCACTAATGCAAATCGAACAACAAGGTGTTGCGATCGAGCTTTCATTTGACGCAAATTTTGCATCGGATTTGCCTTTTTGGTAGAAAGCTTGGTTGTAAGAAACGGTGAAGTCCAACTATGCCTTATATGGAAACTTTCTCTATAGAACGCCAGATACATACTTTTTTTAAGTAAGAATTTTTCCTTAGAACAGTCTATTTAATCTCAACACCCAACGCAACCAAAGTTTACCAACTTAAGGAAAAAGTTCGCAAAATTCCCTAAATCCTTACCCTGCCTAACTTCCAGCCCCTCAACCCTCCCGCAAAAATCCTTAACTTGGGAAAAATCCCCAACTTTACCAACTTAAGCCCAAGCTTTGTCAAAATATCCTGACAATCTCCCCCCACCCCGACCCCCAAACTTTGCCATCATCCCCAAAACCACAAAAACCGAGATGGAAATATCCCACTTTTGTCATCTGGACGGGCTAGAAAGCTTACCCCACAGTAAAAATGAGTAGCGCATCTTGCCTGAAAAAACCGAGATGGAAGTATCCCACTTTTGTCATCTCGACAGGCTAGAAAGCTTACCCCACAACAAAAATCAGTAGCGCATCTTGCCTGAACTTGGGGCGATCGCACCGCAACAAACCTATAATGAAAAAAAGCCCAGCCTTAACAACCATGAAATTAACCCTAAAACCCGAACACCAAAAGCTGATCGAAGCCCAACTCAATACAGGGCGTTATGCCAATCCAGATGAAATCATCGGAAATTTTGGGTCTGAAACCCCGCCGTTCTAGGTTGGCTTTACGTTAGAATTAAAAGGCCAGTCTCAAAAACCAAGTGGACGGCGCAGCACCGTTCGGCTGAGCTCACGGCCGAAGCCTTGAAAACTCGGCTTAGGGGGTTCCGACCAGAAAAGCTTGGCCGGGTAAAAAGTCGCGCGCAACAAGTACAAGAAGCTATAGGCGGTCAACGTACCGTGGGACACACGGAATCGGGCTTCTGAAATGGGGCGAAAGTCTGTGG
>NZ_JAPZSR010000452.1:0-1304 GCF_027531875.1 Microcystis sp. LE19-84.1B
CGGAAGTGTTACCCGAAGCCTTAGAAATTGCCAGAGGGATTGGGTCTGAAAACTACCGTGCTTGGGCATTGACCGGGTTAGCTCCCCATTTACCGGAAAGTTTGTTACCGGAAGCCTTAGCAGTTGCCAGAGGGATTGGGACTGAAAACACCAGAGCAAGCGCATCGACCAGGTTAGGTCCCCAATTTCCGGACTGATTGTTACCCGAAGCCTTAGAAATTGCCAGAGGGATTGGGGATGAATACTACCGTGCAGAGGCATTGTTCGGGTTAGCTCCCCATTTACCGGAAGTTTTACCCGAAGCCTTAGCAGTTGCCAGAGGGATTGGGGATGAAAACTACCGTGCAGGGGCATTGATCGGGTTAGCTCCCCATTTACCGGAAGTGTTACCCGAAGCCTTAGAAATTGCCAGAGGGATTGGGAATGAAAACTCCCGTGCTTGGGCATTGACCGGGTTAGCTCCCCATTTACCGGAAGTTTTACCCGAAGCCTTAGAAGTTGCCAGAGGGATTGGGTCTGAAAACTACCGTGCAGGGGCATTGATCGGGTTAGCTCCCCATTTACCGGAAAGTTTGTTACCCGAAGCCTTAGAAGTTGCCAGAGGGATTGGGTCTGAAGACTCCCGTGCAGGGGCATAGTCCGGGATAGCTCCCCATTTACCGGCAGGTTTGATTCCCGGAGCACTCGTGAAGGCCAGTCGGATTGGGGAGGGATAGGGTCTGAAAACTACCGTGCTTGGGCATTGACCGGGTTAGCTCCCCATTTACCGGAAAGTTTGTTACCCGAAGCCTTAGAAGTTGCCAGAGGGATTGGGAATGAATACTACCGTGCAGACGTATTAAAAGCATTAACCGCCACATTAACCCCTGCTAATGTTGACTTATCTTTCTGGGAAAATACCCTTCAGGCTTTGGGGACTCTCACTCGTCCTCATTTCCTCGAAACTATTCCTAACTTAGCGCCTTTAATCCTTCATTTTGGGGGGGAGGTCGCCTTAAGAGAAGTGTATCAAGGGATTAGGGATGTTAGTCGCTGGTGGCGGTGATTCTCCTGTCAATAATTGCTATAATAGCTAAAATGGTCATAATGGCTAGTTTCTATAAAGGTTAGTTATGAAAACATTAGGAGCCTCAGAAGCAAAAAATCGCTTTGGCGAACTGTTGGACTTGGCTCGAAGAGAACCAGTAAAGATAGCAAAAAAGGGACGTAATGTTGCAGTCGTGCTGTCAATCGAGGAATTTGAGAGATTTTCCGAGTTGGAAAATCAACTTTTGGCTTTACAGGCAGAAAAAGCTCATCAAGAA
>NZ_JAPZSR010000037.1:0-1310 GCF_027531875.1 Microcystis sp. LE19-84.1B
AATTCCCCAAGCTCCCTCTCTGTCCAGCAATGCTCTAAAGTTGATAAATATCAATCTAACAAAAACTCAAAGCCCTATTGTACAAGCTTTACAAGCATGAGTTGTTGATAGTTTTGCATGACAGGTTCGGTAGAGCCAAAAAACCAATATCTCTTCGTTTAATATTGTCTGCATCATAAACTAATTCATAGTTAGCTGAATTACCCTTGAATTGAAATTTTTCATTACCTCTAAAATAAGTATTTTTCTTGTTATCTATAAATAATTTTGCTTGTTCTTTTTCTTTTTGGTAAAATTTTTGCAAAGTAATATCGTTGTCATAAAGCTCTTCGACAATCAAGCGTATTTTAGGAGAATTGCTTTCATTACTAACAAAAGACTTGGGGATGATGGTAGCGTCAGGAACATCAGGAATTGCAACAGATTGACATCCAAGTTGTTGCCAATTCTGCGGGATTTGAACAGTGATACCCTCGCAAGAGAAGGAAACAGGTTTTGGGAATAACATAGTTAGCCAAAGTTGAACCTTATCGGGATTAGTGATAAGAGTAACTATAACCGAACCCGATACAGCTATCGGTAAACTTTTTTGCCCGAATTTCATTAGCCATGAACGGATCGTGTTTTTTTTCTCTGGTTTGGTAGAATTTACAGAGGGTTGTTCGGATTGATGAATTTTTTTCTGATTGTTTGTCCAGAAAGGTAATAGTTGACCGATCCTTGTAATGATCGATTGTTTTGATTTTGTCTCTGGTGTGGTAGAATTTACAGAGGGCTGTTCGGATGGATGACTTTTTTGCTGATTGTTTTTCCTAGAAAAGGGTAGTTTAGGGATCATTGGTTGAGGATGGTTGTTGATGGCATACAGCAGTTAATTTATTCCTCTGGTACAGCCAATTCCTTATTGGATAAACCTTTCAGGGTGGAGAATTTACCAGAACAAACATGAATCCGCCGTAACAATATTATAACTACAGTGTAATCATTGATCTTATCGGATAAATTAGCCGTCAAGGAGAATAATAACGTTACTGCGATATCGATAATAATTATAATGAGATTTTGTCGGGTGCGTTTCTTGCTGCAACGAGGGGGAACGCACCTTATGCCATTTTTCTATATTCGTGGCAGACATTCTACTCCCCTCTACCTTTTTGGGAGAGGGGAGCGAAATTTGACATCCTCGCCGCCCTAAAAGTGCGGCGATTCCTAAACCTCACGATTTAAGTTTCTGCTTCCACCACCGTCGCATACCACAGTTAAAAAACCATGTACTGTCTTACACAGAGTCCACAGACTTTCGCCCCATT
>NZ_JAPZSR010000228.1:0-12710 GCF_027531875.1 Microcystis sp. LE19-84.1B
AAAAGGCACTCCCGCGAGGGGGTGCTTTTTTGTGGCCAAATATTTTATGGTATGTCTAGCCTGGATTATTCATCGAAAATTTGGGTCTGAAACCCCGTCGTTCTACGACGGCTTTACTGTTAAATATTAGCGCATTTACACCATATATTCTAGAATGTGAGACATGGAAAAAGCCTATTCTTACCAATTTTACCCCACACCCGAACAAGAGAGGATGTCAACATTCAACTGCTCTTAACGATAACCGTCTTCTTTTTGAGTGCCTTCGGTACTCTGTTCTGGTTGTCTATCCCCTTAGTCATTCAGGTGATTATTGATAAGGTCATCGTCCAGAACTCGCCCGAGATTCTCAACCTATTGGGTGTTTTCTTGATAGTGACGACTCTCATTGCCAGTGCCTCGGAGATCGGCCTAGCCGCTCTCACCGCCGCCATCGTCGGCAACGGTCTGGCTAGGAACCTCTTTCTCAAAGTCGCTGTCACACTCCCTAAAGTCTTGGCCATGCTATTATTAATAGCTATTTATAGTCCTCAACTTGCCTTTGCTTCCACTGGGCTAACCGCCCTAGCCTGTGGGACCTATTACCTTCTCAAAAGAAGCAGATTGGTAGCCGAGTGTAGCTCAGAACCCCTTCCTCTTTCTTTCCGCTTGCCTTTGACCCTAATCGTACTCTTCCTTTTTTGGTATGGCGCTTCCCTAGTCCTCGCCGTTCAATTATCGCTAGGTCAGTTGATAGCGTTTATTATTTTAAGTATCCAGTTTGTGGCTTTTTTATTGAGCGTGACGGCGGCCGCTACTAAGCCTATTCATTGAGGGCTGCTCTCATTTGGAGATGCTAATTAGCAGAATCTGCATTAGGAAGCCCGTATAGCTCCTTAACGGACTGGCGGGAGAGAACAATAATCGTGAAGACTCCGAGGATTGTCCCCAAGGGAGTGAATAAGCAGAGGATGCAAGCCATAACGAAGGAAAACCAGTATCTCTGGCGGCGTTTGAGGAATCGCCCCGATACAATGGTAGCAATAGCAAAAACTTCTCCTAATATGAAAAATAGGCCACCAACAACGGCGAAAAAATATCCGGCCGCTTGAGGCGGTAAATTCCCAGATGAATGTACTGAAATAGATTCGGTAATGATGAGTAGACCAATAGTAAAGTGGATAAGTGGAAAGAGAAAGAAAAAGGCAAGAATCCCTCCCACAATATAGTGGAAGATTGATAATAATTTGAGATGTTGTCTATCGTTATTCATATTCATTTGCGGGTTCATCCGAGTTTTTTAGGCTAAAGTGATAGATTTATTACAGGATAGAAGAACTCGTATCTCAAAATTGCGAAACCCATATCCACATCGCTTTATTACCTTGAGCTTATTGTTGAGAATTTCAACACAACCATTACTAATCGATGCTCAAAGTAGGCAGTCACTTCACTAAACCAGTTAGCTTACGACTCTCACAACCAGAGCTCGGACAAATAGCTGATTTATCCTTTACTTCTAATCTCACGAAAATCATGTCGTCTATTATGCTAATCTCAACTGGTTTATGAGTCTGGAAATTTAGGATTTCTTCAAAAATCTGTAGTGATGATTGGGAGCATCTCACCTTTGTAACCCCTAAATCAGGTTTTTATGTCAAGCTATTTTGAAAGCCTTGCTAGAAACCAGTTTTAGGGATAAGTATAATTACTCACTTGCATAAATGAGATGCTCCCTGATGATTTAGGATGATTGAGGGAAATCATAATAGTTTCCTACTTAGGGGTTGCTGAATAAATCTAAAAACCTTGTTGGATAAGACTTTTAGACTTTTTTTCCCTCAAAAAGTGCCAACCATTGGAGTGATCGGGGGTAAAATTCCGGGACTTTTTCCCTGAAAATTACTTAACTGACCCCCTCAAAATCCGTAAAACCCCACACCCTACCCCCACGAAAAACTTTTTCAGCAAGCCCTACTTAGTTGTTATAAAATTTATGGGTCTCTCTATTATTATAAAGCCTCAAAACGCTGAATTGATAGCTGATTTTATCTTCCTAAGAGTAAATTTAATACTTTCTTAACCAACTAGGATGTTGCTTTTAGCATACTGAACTCAGATGAGCCGTAATTTATTAGTGGCTTTATATACTGGCCTAAAGAATCAACTCTATGCCGTTTTTGTCACCGATCAGCGTTTATGGATACCTGAGCGTCGAATGGCAACTTATCCCGATATTATGGTGATGCCTGAACCTCTCACTTATCAAGAAGGACGCAAAGATACTTTAATTAATCCTGTTTTGATTACTGAGGTTTTGTCTGCTGCAACGGCAAGTTACGACAGAGAAGAAAAGTTTGCCGCTTATCAAACTATTGCAACTTTTCAGGAATATTTATTAATTTCGCAGGAAAAATGTTATATTGAACATTTTCAAAAAGAAGGCGCACCGCAAAGCGGATATATGCGAGATCGCTGGTTGTTTAGAGCTTATGAATCTGATACGATAATTCATTTAAATTTTTTGGGAATTCAGATAGCAATCGCAGATGTTTACCATAAAATCATCTTGGAAAATAATTAAAATATAAGGAAAATAGTTAAGAGGTAAAATGATGACTTTGCAAGAAATGATCAAATCTTTTGAGAATTTATCAGAGGATGAACAAGAGTCATTGTTAGAGATTTTGTCTCAATATAGAGCTAAAGCAAGAGAAAGAGAAATTTTAGCTAATTTTAAGGAATTGAAAGAGGCGATCGCTACTGGAACAGCCAGAAGGGGAACCGCAGAAGATTTGATTGCTGATTTGAATGAGGATTAACGATGGATCTAATATGGAGTGATGGGTTTAAGCGTTCGTTTAAAAAGCTAATCAAGAAAAATCCCCAGTTAAAACCTAAAATTTTCGATGTACTTAGAAAACTGGCAGAAGACCCATTTACACTGTCTTTAAAAACCCATAGGTTAAGTGGTAATTTAGAAGGGTTATGGTCTTGTACTGTGGCTTACGATTGTCGAATTATTTTTAGTTTTTCGGAAGATGGAGAATATTGAGAAGTTATCATCTTGTTAATTGACATTGGTAGTCACGATCAGGTGTATAGAAAATAGGCTAGACTAGAAAGTGATACCGCAGGTTTCGGCGTTGCGGTATTTCGAGATATCGGAGCATCAAGATAAGCTAAGACGCATTTTAACCGCTTATGGGTCAGTAGGAATGCTACGATAGCGTTGGGCGAGGATGTGAAGTTGGTCCTTGAATTGATCAGAGAAAAGGAGTTTAAAGGATGAAAATGACTTATCTGGAAGCTACTGCCAAATTTTACAGCGAAGTGGCCCAAACTCCCGAAGTGGGGCTATGTTGTGTTCAAAGCAGTCCTTTGCAACTGCCGGGGTTAAAAATCCCCGCCATTATGCAGGAGATGAACTATGGTTGTGGCACGACGGTGCAGGTTAATGAATTGGGCAATTCTCCCAGGGTTTTGTATGTGGGTGTGGGTGGTGGTTTAGAAGCACTGCAATTCGCCTATTTTTCCCGTCGTCCGGGGGGAGTTATTGCGGTAGATCCAGTGCCAGAAATGCGTTGGGCAGCCCAAAGAAATCTCGGCGAAGCGCTGCTGGAAAATCCCTGGTTTAGTCTCGATTTTGTGGAAATTAGAGATGGTTCTGCCTTTGAATTGCCGGTGGAGGATGCCTCCGTCGATGTAGTGGCGCAGAATTGTCTTTTTAATATCTTTAAACCAGCCGATTTACAGTTAGCTTTACGGGAAGCTTTTCGCGTCTTAAAACCGGGAGGACGTTTACTGATGAGCGATCCGATCGCCCCTCGTCCAATTCCCGAACATTTGCAAGAAGATCAGCGTTTACGCGCTATGTGTCTATCGGGGGCCTTGACCTACGATGATTATATTCAACAGTTGATCGCTGCTGGTTTTGGTCAGGTAGAAATTCGGGCCCGTCGTCCCTATCGTTTACTGGACTGTCAGAGTTATAATTTAGCCGAGCCGCTCCTCTTAGAAAGTTTGGATTCCGTGGCTTTTAAAGTAGCTATTCCCGAAGATGGGGCCTGTATTTTTACCGGCAAAACTGCTATTTATACTGGTACGGAGGCAATTTTTGATGATGGTGCTGGGCATATTTTAGCCAAAGGATTGCCGGTGGCCGTCTGTGATAAAACTGCGAGCAACTTAGCTTGTTTCTCTCCCCAAGATATCCTCATCACCGAGTCCACTTGGCACTATAATGGGGGCGGTTGCTGTTAAAAAAGTACGGTCGAGACAAGTTCGATCGGTCAGTTATCAGTTATCAGTTATCAGTTATCAGGAATTAAATATAAGATGAACGTAGGTTGGGTTGAAGCATGAAACCCAACGCCCGCATAGTTTACGCTACCGCTAACCCATCCTATAAATAATTGTGCCTCCCTACTTATCAGTTATCATTGATTAGTTATTGGTCACTGATTACTATTTACTGATTACTGATTACTGATTACTGATTACTAATTACTGTTTACTGTTTACTCTCCTATGACTCCTTTTGTTGAGAAACTAAAAACTCCTTTAACTAAGCAAAAAATCTCGGTTCTGCAAATTAATTTTGGGAAAAGATGTAACCTTGCCTGTAGCCATTGTCATGTGGAAGCTAGTCCAGGTCGCACCGAAGAAATGACTCCAGAAGTGTGCGAACAAATTATCGAACTGATCGAAAGATTTCCCCAAATTAAAACCGTCGATCTGACCGGCGGCGCTCCGGAAATGCTCTACGGTTTTAAGCCGATTGTGGAAACCTCTAGAAAAGCTGGGAAAGAGGTAATTGTGCGCTCGAATTTAACTATTTATTTCGAGAAAGGATTTACTGATATTCCTGAATATTGCGCTGGCCATCAGCTGCGGGTGGTGGCTTCTTTACCCTGTTATCTTGCCGATAATGTGGATAAAATGCGCGGGGAAGGAGTCTATGATCGATCGATTGCCGCTTTACAATGGTTAAACCGTCTTGGCTACGCTCAAGAGCCGAATTTGATTGTCGATTTAGTCTATAATCCCCAGATTCCTAAGTCAGATAATTTTTCTCTCACACCGGATCAGGTATCCCTAACACGGGATTACAAAAAGTTCTTGCAAGAACATTTTAATATTTCTTTTAACAATCTGTTTACTATCACTAACCTACCCGTTGGAAGGATGCGCTTCCATCTGGAACACCGGCAACTCTATCAACCCTATCTTCAATTCCTCGAAGACCATTTTAATGGCGATACTGTCGAACATTTGATGTGTCGTAATCAGCTTTCGATCGATTATTTGGGTAATATCTATGACTGCGATTTTAATCAGATGGAGGATCTGGCTGCTTGCACCAGTCAAGGCCAAAAATTAACCCTCCCAGATTTATTACAAGCGGGTACTTTAGAGCTAATTGCAGAGGTACAAACCGCTTCCTATTGCTACGGTTGCACTGCCGGCAGCGGTTCCAGTTGTGGAGGAGCTTTGATTTCAATCTGAACAAGTGTACTGGATTGACAGCGTGTCTCGGAAATTTTAGTACAAATGCTCGGACTAGCTCTCCTCGCTGCCAACTCCGGCACTGTCTTAACGAGTAATGTTAGATAGTCAAAAGTTTGGCCGATGATTAGGGACCAGAAAAAACTGCCGATTCGATATCTTGGCGACTAAGGGAGTATTTAAAAGCGCGATTGATATCACTGCCGTCATTGGCTGCTCGAAAGTAACGAACGGTGATTTCTTCGATATCGAGGCAGATTTCCGCTTTCCATGTCGGTTTTTCCACAGTCCAACAGTGAACATTCTCGGTATTTTTCCGACAACCTAATTTAACTAGCCATGCTTCGATCGCCGGTAAGGGATGATTATAGAGGGGAGTATCAGCAGTGGGAATCTTCATCGCATCTAAATCAAAAATAATTGGGCTATAGTGACGGCATTCTCTCCTCGAAGCATAGCAATAATCACCGCCAGTAACAAGCAGCCGAGCAGGGTGAGTGCCAAGATAAACAAAGCAAAAATTTCTCCCGAAGATAGGGGGCGATCGGTCGGATCGAGATAGGCGCTACGATTAGCTATGGGTTCATCGCTATCCGGGATAGTTTGGATGACATTCCAGCGGGAGTAACCTATCTGTAAATCATACAGGGAACGGCGATCGGGATTACTCAGGGTGGCATAAGCTTCGTTAAGACGCTGGAATTTAACCGTTGCCACTTCGGGGCTGAGTTCGGTAGTATCGGGGTGGTATCGTTTGCTTAGTTCCCGATAGGCGCGTCGCACTTCGATCACCGAGGCGCTCGGATGTAGCCCGAGAATGGCATAATAGGTATTGGCAAAGCGCGAGTTAGCGGCAATGACTCGCGAGGTGGTTGGGGAATTATCGCGCTCGAAGGTCACAAGATTTTTTACACTAAAAATTGTCTTAATATTCTAACCCTGTTGATCATGAAATCTCGTTATCGGCTGCGTCTTCAGATCTGTCTTGTCTTTCTTATTGTTGCTCTGACGAGTTTGTCTCCTTGGCTAACCCCTAGCGCCTATGCGGGGATCGATGACGATCGCCTTGATGGTAATATTTTTGTGGTCTATGCGGGTAATGGTTCCCTCGTACCACCGCGTTTAAATTTAGCGGAAACTTTTCAACGGAAAATTCCAGCTATTATTGTCTATTATCTGGATGATAGTAGTGATTGTAAGCGATTTGCGGCGATTGTCTCCCGTTTTCAAGAGTTTTACGGTCGCGCCGCCAGTATTATCCCCGTAAGTGTCGATTCTATCCCCTTAAAGTCTTCCTATCGTCTCGATGAACCGGGTTACTATTATCGCGGTGGGGTTCCCCAAACGGTGGTTTTAGACCAACAGGGTAAAGTGGTTTATGATGGTTTGGGCAATGTTAAATATGAAGATGTGGATGATGTCTTAAGAAAGATTTTTGAGCTTCTGCCTCGATCAGAATCGGTAGAGTTAAAAAGACGCTCTTTTAACGAGTTTAACGCTGAATTGCGCTAGTTACCTCTTTTTTATCCTCAATTGAACCAAAAATAATCATTTAGAGATGCTGTCAGCAGCGTCTCTATCTTGTTTTTAGGAACAATAAAATTATTTACTTATTGCTTTTATTATCATTTAAGATTTATTTTAACCAATAAATGCTAAGCAATTCAGATTTTATCTGAAATAACATTTAAAAAATATTGGCAACAGTGCCAAACTAGAAAAGGTTTGCTAACCTGATGGTATTGATAATAATAATCATTCTTGTAAGTGTGGGAGACAGCAATGAAAATCAAGCAAAATTTCCTAACAGCAGCGATATTACTGGGTTTTTCTAGTCCGGTACTGGCTAATAGTCTCGAAAACCTCTCTAGTAACCCCATGGCACAGGTAACAAGTGTCAATCAATTGCGGGATGTTTCTCCCACCGCCTGGGCTTTTGAGGCCTTAAGAAGTCTCGTGGAGAGGTATGGTTGTATAGTAGGCTATCCTGACCGTACTTTTCGCGGTGAACGCGCTTTAACTCGTTGGGAATTTGCCGCCGGGTTGAATTCCTGCTTAAATACCCTAGAAAGATTGATTCAAGAAGGAGTAGCGGTATTAAAAGAAGATCTAGACAAAATCAAGCGATTAGTCAGCGAATTCGAGACCGAATTAGCGGCATTGGGTGCTAGGGTTGATAACTTAGAAAATCGAGTCGCTTTTCTGGAAAATAATCAATTTTCCACCACCACTAAATTAACCGGGGAAGTGGTGATGGCATTATATGGGGTAGCCACAGGAGAAAAAAACGGTGGTGAAGGGATTCCCCAAGTGCCAGCTTTTGGTTATCGGGCGCGTTTAGAATTAAATACTAGCTTCACAGGCAAAGATTTACTCTATACCCGTCTAGCAACGGGAAATATTGCCGATTTAGCCGATACTACGGGAACTTTTGAAAGTACCTTAGCTTTTACCCAACCGGACGGCAACGATTTACTGCTAGAAGTTTTAAACTACAGTTTCCCCCTAACGGAAAATATCTACCTCTGGTTAGAAGCGACGGGAGGTGCTAAAGATGACTTTACCAATACCCTCAACTTTTTGGATGGAGATGGTGCTAGTGGGGCGCTTTCCGATTTTGGTACCCGCAATCCCCTTTATTTTGCCCCCGGACAAACTGGACTCGGTTTACAGGGTAATTATGGGGCTTTGCAATTCAGCGCCGGTTATCTTGCTGGGGATGCTAACGATCCTAACC
Organism: Microcystis sp. LE19-84.1B; assembly: GCF_027531875.1. Classification (NCBI taxonomy): domain Bacteria; kingdom Bacillati; phylum Cyanobacteriota; class Cyanophyceae; order Chroococcales; family Microcystaceae; genus Microcystis; species Microcystis sp. LE19-84.1B. The sequence goes on from NZ_JAPZSR010000228.1 coordinate 8,225, forward strand.
CGGGTGCGGGTTTATTTAACGGTTCCTATACTGCCCTAGGGCAGGTGGGTTATGTTCCAAACGAGAATTTTGGCATTGCTTTATCCTACTTTCATGGTTATAACCAATTAGATACGGGAACGGGAAGCCAGCGCTCGAATTTCCGATTTTTCACCGAAGAGCTATTCGGCGAGGCTGTCCCGACAATTAATAATAGTTTGGGTTTACAATTTACTTGGCGAATTGTCGATGGTTTTGTCCTCGGTGGTTGGGGTGGTTACACAAAAGCGAGAACTCTTAGCACCTTAGATGGACAACTAGAACGCGGGGATTTAGATATCTGGAATTGGGCGGTAACTTTGGCTTTTCCTGATTTATTTAAGGAAGGAAATACGGCGGGGATTATTGTTGGTATGCAGCCCTGGGTATCTAGTTCTAGTATTAGATTAAATGATGGCAGTGCCACTAATGATCCCGATACTTCCTTTCATATTGAAGGATTTTATGAGTGGAAAATCACCGATAATATTGCCCTTACTCCGGGGGTAATCGTGATTACTTCTCCTAACTCAAATAACAACAATTCCACCTTAGTTATCGGTACTATCCGCACGACTTTTACTTTCTGATTTGTCTAGGCAGCCAGTCAGAAATAAAGATAAAATATGACCGAATTTAACATCATTTCTCCACTGGCTGCCGTTCCGCACTCTAAACTAACTGAATGAAGGGGCATTTATGGTATTTTTAGAGGCAATTTAGCCAACTTTTGTGGTTTCTTTTTTGATGGATTTAGAGGGTTTTAGTTTATGCTTGAGGGTTGAAGTTGTGGCGAAGAGGTCGAGGACGATTTGAGGAACACTGTTAAATGTGATTAAATAGAGTACAATGAAAGTTGAAGATACACCTAGTTACCTAGTTAAACCATGAAACAAGTTATCAAAAATATTAAGGTATCGGAGATTCCTACACTAATCGCTCAGTTAGGTCTTTCTCCTGAACAAGAAGTTAATCTGACAATTGAGGAAAATTCAGAAAGTCTTATCTCAATTATGGATAAAGTCGGCAAAAAAGCTCAAGCTAAAGGTTTGACAGAAGATAAACTAACAGAACTATTAGTAGATGAATCCTAATCGAGTTGTTATAGATACAAATGTTTTTATTAGTGCTTTACTAAATCCCCTAGGAACACCCAAAAAAGTAATCAATATAGCAGTCAGTCAATTTACTATTCTCCAGAGCGAGGCAACTTATCAAGAATTGGCAACGAGAATAAGTAAAAAGAAATTTGACAAATATTTAGAAAAAGATGATAAGTTAGATTTCTTGTCGTCTCTTAAAAATAGGAGCTTATTTGTTGATATATGGCATGAAACGAGAGTTTGTTCCGATTTAGATGATAATAAATTCTTAGAATTAGCTGTATCTGGAATGGCACAATACATCATAACAGGCGATAAAGATCTTTTAATTCTCAATACTTATCAAGGGATTCCAATTATTACTCCAGCAGAGTTTTTAGTTATTTTCTAGTGTCCCTGAGAATTTTTTGAGGGAGGAATGCAAAAAAATAAACCCACTCAAGATTGAATGAAGGGGCATTTATGGTATTTTTAGAGGCAATTTAGCCAACTTTTGTGGTTTCTTTTTTGGTTGATTTAGAGTGTTTTAGTTAGCGCTTGAGGGTTGAAGCTGCACCGAAGCCGAAAGGGATGATAATTCACCAATCCTCCTAAAACTGTTATCTTTTGATGATGACTAATTTGTTTAGCTTGCTCTTGCTGCTAAATCGGTAGTGATACTGGCATTATATCTGGATAATGTTATGATCCCGATAGGGGTAAATTTTATTGCGATTGCGTTAGCGCAAATACAATGTTGATAAAAATTAATGTAGTAACCATAATATAGCTACATTTGGAGAGTAAAATTGAAGTGGACATGGGACGACAACAAAAATCGGACAAACAAGCGCGATCACGGCTTGAGCTTTGAAGCCGCTCAATATGTTTTTGCCGATCCTCTCGCTGTCAGCCGTCCTGATCCATACCCAGAGGAAGAACGCTGGCAGACTATCGGACTGATCGGTAAACTGACTGTGTTTGTGGTGCATACTTGGCCAGAGTCTGATTCAGTGACAGGAGAAGAAACGGGACGAATTATTAGCGCACGCAGGGCAACAGCCCATGAAAGGAGGGCTTATGAACAAGGGAGATTCTAATCCAGTACCGCCAGAGATACAGGCTGAAATTGACGCTCTAGCCGCATCACAAGAGCCTATCCGCACAGATCTGATCCCAGAGGCTACGGGAGATTGGAGCAAGGCGCGGCGTGGTGTGTTTTATCGTCCGCTCAAACAGCAGATCACTCTAAGCCTTGATGCTGACCTGATAGACTGGTTCAAAACCCAGGCCACACAAGAGGAGGGGTATCAGACCAGTATTAATCGCGCCCTGCGAGAATATGTGGAAACACGGGCAAAAAAATAAACCCCATCAAGATTGATTGAAGGGGCATTTATGGTATTTTTAGAGGCAATTTAGCCTACTTTTGTGGTTTCTTTTTCGCTGGATTGGGAGGGCTACTGGCAGTGACAAACTCAAAAGGAGTAAAGCCAATTCCCTGAAAATTAGCTAATTTACCACCTGAAAATGGGTAAAACCCCACACCCCCCCTGCCCCCAGGAAAAACTTTTTCAGCCAACCCTACTTAAGGCGATCGATTTTCCTAAAACCTGCAAGGATTTAATCCTCATAAATGCGGCACTCTAAGGCATCGGGATTGGCTTCGCAGTAAGCCTGAAATGAGTTACTCCCCTGTTTTTTGGCCCGTTGATGGGAGGCTTCGGCCTGGAGTTCCTCCACCACATCCCAGGCCGCGGCGCAATCTGGAGAGGTCTCACCCTTGGCCGCACAAATTGCCCGTGCGTCTTCCCGGGCTGCTTCAATTTCATCTTCAATGAACAACCGCTTGGGCTTTTCAACAAAATCGCTCTTGAAGAGAATATCACTGACAGAAATAATGCCCAGCAAAGTTTTACCCTGAATCACCGGTGCGCGGCGAATGCGGGTTTGAGCAAATAACCTGGCCACATATTCCACCCCCAGTTCGGGATTGACAACCACACAGGGCTTGGCCATAATTTCATAGACCCGCATAGTTTTAGGATCGTGGCCAAAGGCCGCCACTTTGTAAACGATGTCGGTTTCGGTGACAATTCCATAAGGATCCTGTTCATGGCGCGGTTCGACAATCAAACCCCGCAGTTTTTTTTCTTTCATCAATTTCACGGCATCGGCAACCGTTGCCGAACCACGAATGGTGACAACGTTTTGGGTCATAATTTCTTGAGCTTGCAGCATATATGGTTTGGTTTTTTTAAATGAAAGAACTGGTATAAATGCAAAAGTTGACTAGGGTTGCCCCGATAGCAATTTCCTAGACTCTTGTGGGCTGAGTGCCACTTTGAACACAGATGACAAAGACCAATGGGCGATCGCTGGTTGGGGCTGGGACGGCATGGCCGCAGCTGTGTTCCCCTGAATGCCGGGAGCATAGGCCTCCAGCACAGCGCCATTTTGCCAACACATGGCGATGAAATAATCACACACTGGGCATTCCGTCTGAGCAACCTGTCGGGCCGGACACTTATATCCTGCGGGTAGGCGATCGCTCAAGAGCCGTTGAGCTACGCTGCCACAGTTAGGACACCGAATTTCTATAAGCTTGTTCATCGCCATACCTCAAAATTAAATAGTGGTGTGAGAAGGAAAGGGTCAACGTCGGAGGTTTGCCCAGAGTGTTTGTTCGCGGTGGAAGACTATAATTGTCGTTCTACGGCTGCCGTAAATTCTTCATAGGGTTTAACCCCAACTAATGTTTCTATCAATTCCCCCTGTTTAAATACCATGACAGCAGGAATACTTCTAATCCCAAAGCGTTTGGCCACGAGTTTGTTACTGTCTAGGTCAAGTTTGAAGACTTTGGCACGATCGCGATAGTCATCGGCCAATCGATCGATCAACGGTGCCACCAGTTTGCAAGGTCCACACCAGGTTGCTGTGCAATCTACCACCAACACTGATTCACTCTTTAAGAGGGAATCAAATTCAGTTTCATCTTGAATAAATGTAGCCGTACCCATGTTTATATCTCCAAATTGATGCTGTGTAACTTAGGACAAATTCTCTGCTCGCTGGGTTTTAGAATATAAATTCAGCTTTGAACCGCTCCTCCTCTAAAAATGCTTGGCTTTTGACCCTTTAACTTTGTCCGCCTCCCGGGGGTATCGTCTATAGTTTGGTTGTCCCAGACATCGATGGTGACATCTAGTCCCTGCTCATGCAGGGGTTTTACTGTGTAAGTCGTCATCGGAAATTTTGGGTCTGAAACCCCGCCGTTCTAGGTTGGCTTTACGTTAGAATTAAAAGGCCAGTCTCGAAAACCAAGTGGACGGCGCAGCACCTGGAAAACTCGGCTTAGGGGGTTCCGACCAGAAAAGCTTGGC
>NZ_JAPZSR010000051.1:0-13874 GCF_027531875.1 Microcystis sp. LE19-84.1B
CTCTAAGACTTTCCGGTATAGTTCACTTATCATTTTCGTTATTTAGGTCATATATAGTAAATATGACTTATCTTTTTTTGGAGTCTGTGTCTGTATTCCATGCTACATAAGCTTTTCAGCTTGCTTGTCCCCCTGTCAGGAGAAATTGTTTAAACAAGCAAGAAAAATCGATTAAAGACAAAGATTTTGATAAGTTTTGGATTAGTAACTATTTACGATTTGATACCTGTTCCACAGAAGACAAAAAACAAGCTGGCAGGAAATGCAGTATGAATGGATTTGATTATGTTATGAAAAACAAACGTCATATTTGGAACTTTGAGCATGAGGTATTAAATGAACTCAAAGAATTTTTACAACTATTTGCTGTCTAATCAAAAATCCCCCTAGAAATCTAGAGGGATTGAGGGATATATGGAGGGCAATTTAGAAGTAAATTGTACCACCCCAACGCTCGTCTAGACGGGGAGCAACCAACATATAAGCGGCGACGTTATACACATCATCTTCGGTCAGATTGCGTAATTCTGGGAAGATATCGGGACGGCTAACATTGGGATGAAATTCGCTTAGATCATCTTCACCATCGTAACTGGTGGGATGTTCTAGATAATCAATCAATGCTAACAGATTATCTCTGGGAGGTTCCGCTTTTGCTAGATCACCCAGACCCAAACTGACATTATTATTAGTTTTGGTTTTACCTTGCAGGTGACACTTAGTACAATTGGCGACAAAAAGTTTCTGTCCTTCCGTCGCTTGTTCAGAAGTCAAAGTCACCGATTCCCCTACGTCATTGAGGGTGATGGTGAGGGTTTCTTGATCGAGTTCTAAGGCACTAGCGCCGTTAAGATTGAATTGTAATACAAAAAAGACTACAGCGATCGCTGCCACAATCAAACGTTTGATCATTGTTCTCCTACTCGCAATTGTTCCAAGAAAGGGAATTTTAAGGTGACTAAAAAATTTTCTCCTCTGGGAGGGTGTCGATCGATTCTAAGTGATCACGGACACCGAGAAGATCGCAGTGGGGAATAAAGTCAAGGGGACGTTTCCGTTTTCGAGGCGGTTACTCCTGAGCGTTGGGATAAAATCAGTGAGATAATTGCTTTAGCATCTTCTAGGGCGAGATTAGTCTGCCGATCTTTATAGGAGATGCCTAATTGGTCGCAAAGTGACAACACAGATTCATCGGCCAGATCGTACTCTGCCGCAATATCAGCGATCGATAGATCAGCAAAACCCATAGTCTAACGCACCCACCAAGGATAGAGAATACTTATTAGTTACCATAATTATCATGCCATTGCTGGGGACATTCTTAACAGTGATCAGTTATCACTGATCACTGATCAGTTATCAGATGTGAGTTTTCAGTTCACTGATTACTGTTTACTGTTTACTGGACGGCTACGCCGTGCCTTTGGCAACACTGAAAAAAGCTCCCATCACCCTACACCCCACACCCCCCCTGCCCCCCCCGATGTCGGGGGGGTTGGGGGGGTCACACCCCCCACCCTATACCCCACGTCCCCATCACCCCATCACCCCACTCCCCCAAAATTCCCTAATTTTCCCGACTTTTGCCTTTTTATTCCCTAAGATAGAGACTTGTGTAAACAAATTTAATTAAAATCGCAAAAAACCTGAAAAAATACTAAAATGTGATTAAGAATGTTATTTTTAGCGTTGTAAGGCTAAATCTTTCCCGATAACATTGTAATCATACCTCCACACTCTTTTGTACAAAGGGCTGCACCTTTGTTAACTTATGGATATACAACTGATCAACATCGGCTTCGGTAATATTGTTTCCGCTAATCGGGTTATCGCCATCGTTAGCCCAGAATCGGCTCCTATCAAACGCATCATCAGTGATGCTCGGGATAAAGGCTGTTTAATCGATGCTACCTACGGAAGACGGACTCGTGCGGTGATCATCACCGATTCTAGTCATGTGGTGCTGTCGGCCATTCAACCAGAAACCGTGGCTCACCGTTTCGTGGTCAACAAAGAAGCCCCTGTTAATAGTAGCAACTAAGTTATTAACCCCATGCAACCCGGTCAATTAATCGTCATTACTGGCCCTAGCGGTGTGGGCAAGGGTACGCTAGTCCGGCATTTACTAACTCGTTTCCCTAACCTCTACCTGTCCGTATCCGCTACTACGCGCCCACCTCGACCGGGTGAAATTGAGGGGAAAGATTACTACTTTCTCGACCGTCCCAGTTTCGAGGAGAAAATGGCAGCTGGAGAATTTCTCGAATCGGCCGAATACGCGGGCAATTATTATGGAACTCCCCAATCAGCGATCGCCGCTCAATTAGCAACAGGCCAGACCGTAATTCTAGAAATCGAATTAGAGGGGGCCAGACAGGTGTGTAAAAGCTTCCCCGAAGCGAGGAGAATCTTTATCCTACCCCCCAGTTTCGAGGAATTAGAACGTCGTTTGCGCGACCGGGGCAAAGATGCCGAAACAGCGATCGCCCGTCGTTTAGAACGCGCCCGAGAAGAATTGGCCGCCAGCGGGGAGTTCCCCTATCAAATCGTCAACGATGACCTAGAAACCGCCCTAGATGCCATCGAGAAGATTATTTTTAGCCGTTAGCCATCAAGGGGCAGGAGGCTCCGAGGCAGGAGGCTCCGAGGCTCCGAGGCAGCCTTGAATCAGTTATTAGTTATCAGATGTGAGTTTTCAGTTCACTGATTACTGATTACTGTTCACTGTTCACTGAAAATACTTCCCCACTTCCCCACTTCCCCACTTCCCATTCCCTAAGTTACCTAAAATATCGGATGAATACCCCCGCTACATTTTTCGATAAGATACTCACAAAAATTAGCGGGGGATGAAATCCGACCAGAATATTAGCAACGGAGCATCGGTTTAATTCCACCATCTGTGGACAAACTGTGTTATAATCTACTTAACCAATGGTCGAGAATTGTTAGATGCTAGTCGTAGAAGCAAAGCTAAAAAACGGGACACTAGAGCAATATCACCGGCTTGATGAAGCTATTAGAACTTCTCAGTTTGTGCGTAACTCTTGTGTTCGTTATTGGATGGATCATAAGGGTACAACCCGCAATGATCTCCAAAAACTTTGCTCGGTACTAGCTAACAATAAAGAGACACCTTGGGTTAATAAATTAAACTCTCAAGCTCGTCAATCGGCTGCTGATAGAGCCTGGCAATCAATTACTAGGTTTTATCAGAATTGTCATGCTAATATACCAGAGAAAAAGGGTTTTCCTCGGTTCAGAAAGCATAGTCGTTCTGTTGAATACAAACTAACAGGCTACAAACTATCTGATGATCGACGTAAAATTAGATTTACTGATGGCTTTAAAGCAGGAGAATTTGATTTATGGTGTAGTCAAAAGACGTTAGTTTATTATTCAGAGCAACAGATTAAACGGGTAAGAGTTGTTAGACGTGCTGACGGTTATTATTGCCAGTTTCTGATTGACGTAGAACGGCAAGAATACCATAAACCGACGGGACAAATAACAGGAATTGACTTAGGGTTAAAGGAATTTTATACCAATGCCCAAGGTAATACTGTAGAGAATCCACGTTATTTAAGAAAGTCAGAAAAACGACTTCAAAAAGCACAACGACGATTATCTAAGAAATTCCGTAAAGGAAAGAAACAGTCTAAAAACTATCACAAGCAACGGGTAAAAGTAGCTAAACTTCATCTTAAAGTATCAAGACAACGTAAAGACAAAGTAATTAAAGAGGCTTTGGCGTTAGTCCAGTCTAATGATTTGGTAGTCTATGAAGCTTTAAAGGTAAGAAACTTAGTCAAAAACCATAAGCTTGCCCAGTCGATTTCCGATGCTTCTTGGTATCAATTCACCGAATGGTTGAATTATTTTGCTAAGATTTATCGGATTGTTTGTGTTGCTGTACCAACGCATTTCACTTCTCAAGATTGTTCAGTTTGTGGGACGAGAGTTCAAAAAACCTTAAGCACTAGAACTCATCAATGTCCTAATTGTCAAACAGTCTTAGATAGGGATCATAATGCAGCAATAAATATTCTTAAAAAAGGGTTGAAATATTTGGGAAATCATCTCAACGGTACTGTTGGGCAAACAGAAACCGACCCAAACGCCTTGGGAGAGTCCGGCAAGAAAGATTTTCAGTGGAGACATTGAGAATCTAAGCTGTCTCGTTGAACAAGGAATTTCCGATAGTGATAGGTCAAGAATCCCCCGTCACAGCGTAGCTTGACGGTGGGAGTATGTCAAAATCAAAAAACCAACCGCAGCAGCAAGACAAGAAAGCGCAATGATTCCTACCGTTATTGAAACCACAGGCCGGGGCGAACGCGCCTTCGATATCTACTCCCGACTACTCCGGGAAAGAATCGTCTTTTTGGGACAAGAAGTAACCAGCGACCTGGCTAACCTAATTGTCGCCCAATTACTCTTTCTAGAAGCAGAAGACCCCGAAAAAGATATTTACTTGTATATCAACTCCCCTGGGGGTTCCGTTTCGGCTGGATTAGGGATTTTTGACACCATGAATCAAATCCGTCCCGATGTCAGCACCATTTGTATTGGTTTAGCCGCCAGTATGGGGGCTTTTCTCCTCAGTGCCGGCAAACCGGGCAAAAGAATGAGCCTACCCAACTCGCGGATCATGATTCACCAACCCCTCGGCGGCGCCCAAGGTCAGGCCACCGATATCGAAATTCAGGCCAAAGAAATTCTCTATCTCAAACAATTACTCAATCAACACCTAGCTAGTCATACCGGTAAACCTCTCGACCTCATCGCCGAGGATACGGAAAGGGATTTCTTTATGTCCGCCGAAGAGGCTCTAGACTATGGTTTAATCGATCAAGTGATCGATCGCAGTCCTTCTGCTTCCAACCCTCCCCAGTAATAATCATGATCGGGTAGGCCCTGTCTACCCAAATTTTTGTAAATATTTAGTAAGCAGAAATTAATCATCGATCATCGCTATTAATCTTAAGTAACAGTGAAAAGTTCTAGCGGATTGGGTTAAGATCGAGACGTAACCCGAAAAAAATTGCAACAGGAATCGGTAGAAACACCCGGTGGGTTATTAACGGAAATTTTTTTACTGGCAATCCCTATGAACTATCATCCGCCCTCACAGCCCCTGCCCGCCCCCTGTATTATTGATTCTGGCGTGGTCATCGCTAAAGAAGATATGCGTCGTCTCCTCGATGATATCGGACGAGTTCGCTACATCCATAGTCTCGAAGGGGTGATTCAGAGTGAAGGGGAGGGATGGATAGTGGAAGTTTTCGCCGATTATCAGCAAAGCACCCTAGTTGCTAACTACAGTCTTTATCTGAATACCTATAGCTTCGATTATCTGCGTTTAACCCGCTCTCCTGACGGTGAAACCTATTTTGATCTGATCCAAGACAATCGGCAATTACGGCTGATTCCCCTGAGTAATCCACTGCAAGACCCCGATATGAAAGCCCGTCTCAATGCTGATACCCTCGAAGCCATGGTTACTCAGGTACTTTCTGCTAAGTGGGATGTGCAGTTTGAAGACGAAGACGACAACGATTGCCCTTTTTAGGCAGTGAGCAGAAATACTGGTTACTAATAACAAGGGCCGAATCTAAAACCTAATTGGTTAAGCTAAAAGCTTTGATGTGCTTAGTTTCTAACCTTCTTTTTAGGTAGGAGAATTGCCAGATTCTGTCTTTTACCTCTTGCCTTCAGAAGCTGATAACTGATAACTGATAACTGATAACTGATAACTGATAACTGATAACTGATAACTGATAACTGAAACAGTGGGATTTTCCTTTGAATTAATCGCCCAGTGTCCCCAAACTGGTGCGCGGGTTGGGGTTTGGCATACTCCCCACGGACCGGTAGAAACACCCCGTTTTATGCCCGTGGGAACTTTGGCCACGGTGAAAGGTTTGACCCCCGCTCAAATCGCCAGCACGGGAGCGCAAATGATTCTCGCTAATACCTATCACCTGCATCTGCAGCCTGGAGAAAGTATTATCGAGAAAGCGGGAGGTTTACACGAGTTTATGGCGTGGAACCAGCCAATATTAACAGATTCGGGTGGATTTCAGGTATTTAGCCTTAGTCAACTCCGGCAAATTAAAGAGTCGGGAGTCACCTTTCGATCGCCCCGGGACGGTAGAATAATCGAAATCACGCCGGAAAAATCGATTCAGATTCAAAATGCCCTCGGTGCTGATGTGATTATGGCCTTCGATGAATGTCCCCCCACGGGAGTCAGTCATGAGACCATGAAAGCATCCATAGAACGCACCTATCGCTGGTTAGAGCGCTGTCTGACGGCCCATCAACGACCTCAAGAACAGGCTTTATTCGCCATAGTACAAGGGGGAATTTATGAGGATTTACGGGCAGCGGCGGCGCAATCTTTAGTAAAACTCGATTTACCCGGTTATGCTATCGGGGGCGTGAGTGTGGGGGAAGAAACGAGCCTAATTCATCGCATTGTCCAGATAACTGCCCCTTTACTCCCCGAAAATAAACCCCGTTACTTGATGGGAGTGGGAACCTATCGAGAAATGGCCAAGGCGATCGCTAGTGGCATAGATCTGTTTGATTGCGTCATTCCCACCCGTTTTGGTCGCCATGGCACAGCTTTGGTGCGGGGAGAGCGTTGGAACCTAAAAAATGCCCGTTTTAAGGAGGATTTCGCCCCTTTAGACGAGACTTGTGCCTGTTACACCTGTCAACAGTTTAGCCGTGCCTATCTGAATCATTTAATTAAATCGGGGGAAATGTTGGGTTATATTCTCTTATCTCTGCACAATATCGCCGAATTAATCAGATTTACCCGTGAAATTCGTCAATCTATCCTAGGGGGGACTTTTGCCCAAGATTTTGCCCCTTGGCTTGAGGATGCCGTAGATGTTACCCCAACGTGATAAAATTTCAGGAAACGTTTGAAAATTTTCTTGTCAAGGTAGATAGAGAGATGGAAACTGCACTTTTGTTCGCCAAATTGCCAGAAGCATACCAAATTTTCGACCCCTTAGTCGATGTCTTGCCCCTGATTCCCCTATTTTTCCTCTTGCTGGCCTTTGTTTGGCAAGCATCCGTCGGTTTTAAATAAATCGACCCTTAATTATCAGTTATCAGTGAGCAGTTATCAGTTATCAGTGAGCAGTTATCAGTTATCAGTGAGCAGTTATCAGCTTCTGAAAGCAAGAGGCAAGAGGCAAGAGGCAAAAGACAGAATCTGACAATTCTCCTACCTAAAAAGAAGGTTAGAAACTAAGCACATCAAAGCTTTTAGCTTAACCAATTAGGTCTGAGATTCGGCCTTTGTTATCAGATTTGAGTTTTAAGTGAGTGGTATTAAGTGAGGAGTACGAAATGACATTAACACTGCTGTCTTTTCACTGTTTACTGTTTACTTTTTACTGTTTACTGAAAAAGCTTCCCAGATTAAAACAAAGTCCCGGTTAAATCAGCACCAGTTAAGTCCACATCTTCTAAAATTGCCCCGCGCAAATCAGCATAACTGAGATCCGCACCCCGGAAACTGGCCCCGGTGAGATCGGTGATAAATCCGTCTCTTTCGGGACTAGCACGAAAATTAACCCGGCAAAGTCGGCAATTAGCCAAATTAGCTCGATATAACAGGGAACCGCTCAGATTAGCATAGTTGAGATCGGCTCCGCAAAAGTTAGTTTTGCCTAAGTCCGTGCGTTGGTCGGAAGTGGAGCGAAAATCCGTATCGATTAATACGGCCTGCTGGAGATTAGCACTGTTGAGATTAACACCGTTTAAGACGGCTTTGGTTAAATAAGCGGCTTCTAAATTGGCTTCGATCAGATTAGCTCCGCTTAGGTCTGCATCGCGTAAACAGGCTCGATAAAAGTCCACTTGACTTAAATCTGCTCCCCAAAGAATCGCCTCACTTAAATCCGCTTCCCTCAGCAGCGATCGCGCGAGGCGTATTTTTCCTAACCGGGCCTGTCGCAGATCAGCACGGCAAAAATCGACTCCCGGGAGGATAATATTCGTTAAGTCGCCTTCCCGCAAATTAATCCCCCGAAAATCTCTTTCTCCCTCCCGATAGCGTTGACAAAGTTCTTCTAGGAGCATGGAAATTTTTCCCTATCATAATTGAGGCAAAATGTCAAGGGTTTGGTGATTTTTATTTAGGGAGATGGAAAGCCGGCAGACTCTCGAATTCTCGGGCCCGTTGACGCATTTGCTGACTAATGCGATCGCAAACCACCTGACAGAGATCATAGATGACGGGGTCGGTAATTTGATAGTAAACGCTGACTCCTTGGGGTTGTCGCGAGATAATTCCCGCTTGGGTTAAAGCTTTCAGGTGTTTGGAGAGATTGGCCTGGCCTAGTCCGGTAGCTTCAGCGATTTCTTTACCATTCATCGCGCCTAATTGCAAGCAACTGAGAATCTGTAGGCGACTGACTTCCGACAGGACTTTGAAATAGTCCGCCACGGAAGCGAGGACGACGCTAGAGGTTTGGGGGGAGAAACTGTCTAACATGGGTGGGTAATAAAGTGACCAGTTAAAAAGGCTGACAATAGGTGATCGTTTAAAACTTTATAACTATTGACTACTATAGTTTAACTGGAGAGGTAACTAGAGTCTAGTCGGCACGAGCGATCGAGATTGGGTTATTCAGGAATCTACTGCTGCAAGAGTGCCGCCTAACTCCACCAACAGACTTTTTATCGCAAACCCTAACTATCACCGAGCATGGTAGTGATTAAGTTCCGGACAGTAGTGCTAGGATGGTTCTCTAAATTGCTTGGTAAAGCCCATTCTGAGTCAAGATAGGACATCTTCAGTAAATCTCTCACTTGTTTTGATTTAGCTTGTCCTGTACTTTGGGCAACCCCAAAAGCTTGATAAAGTTCTGTGGCCGAAATGTGGGGATTTTGACTAGGATCGAAGAGAAAATTGACCATTCCTAGGGCGTGAGTAATGCCGGCAGCCCAGGAATTGGCTTTACCTTTTTCTAGGGGAGAGGGACGCTTACGAGCTAAAGTTGCGGTTAATTGGCGAATAAGTTGGGCGTATTCTTCATTAAGATATTTAGCGGCAAATTTATCGGTAATAGCGGTAATTTCTTGATATTTGGCCTGCATTGCCTTGGGAACATTTTCCGATTTAGGAACAGCTGGGGGCGTTTTTTTCGATGTTGCTGCCGCTTGCTGTTTAGCACGTTGTTCAGCATTATATTTTTCTTGAAAAGCTGTTAAACCCTCCTGACTGGTGATATCAAAACCCTGCTGATGCGCTTGTAACAAGAGATTTTTCATAAAACCGCCACTGTTGGGATCGTTCATCAGTTGACTAAAGCGATCGCCTAATTGCTCTAAATATTTAATAATAGCCTTAGCCTGAGTTAATTTATATTCTCGTCCCAAAAATTGCCAAAAACTAATTAATTCAGGGATAGCATCTTCGGTTTCCGTCGGATCGAGGATAGTAATTTTGCGTGGTAAGATCTTCTCCATTAAGATCTGCACATCTGCCTTAGTCATGGTAGCAAGGGTATAACCTTTATAGAGATAGGCCAACTCGACAAAGGTAGCAATCCAACCACAACCTTCTTGTTTTTCTTGATAATAGGCATCTCCCTCGGGCGAATTGATATATTCTTCGATCGCTCCATTAATATAATCTTCTAGTAAGGGTTCGGCTTCATCGTAGTCTAAATTATCTAATTGTCGGATATTAAAAGTCATAACTGTAGGTTTTCCTTCGAGGCTTTCCTTTAATTTTAGGGGATTAGCTGACCGACAGCCAAACTAACGCTAAAATAGTCTTTGCTGTCCGGGGTTGTTGCTTGCTCCTGACGGTGATTGTAACCGGTAACTGAACATGACTTCGATTCGTCAACTGCATCAACAACTCGTTAATAAAGAAAAAACAGCCGTCGAAATCGCCACAGAATTTCTTGCTCGTATTGAAGCGATCGAACCACAAGTAAAAAGCTTTCTCCATTTAACCCCGGATTTAGCCCTCGCACAAGCCCAAAAAGTGGACGAGAAAATAGCTAGAGGTGAATCTCTGCATCCCTTGGCAGGTATTCCCATCGCATTAAAAGATAATCTCTGCACCAAAGGTATCCCCACCACCTGCGCTTCTCGGATTTTAGAGAATTTTGTCCCCCCCTACGAGTCCACCGTTACCCAAAAATTACGGGATTTAGGGGCAGTTATCGTCGGTAAAACTAATTTAGACGAGTTTGCCATGGGTAGTTCCACCGAAAACTCTGGTTATCACGTTACTGCTAATCCTTGGGATTTATCCCGGGTGCCGGGGGGATCTTCGGGAGGTTCGGCTGCGGCTGTGGCCGCTCAAGAATGCGTGATTGCCCTAGGATCGGATACGGGGGGATCAATTCGTCAACCGGCTTCGTTTTGTGGCGTTGTTGGTCTAAAACCGACCTATGGCTTGGTTTCTCGCTTTGGTTTGGTGGCTTACGCTTCTTCTCTCGATCAGATTGGTCCCTTTGGTCGTACCGTAGAAGATGCAGCGATTTTATTACAAGCGATCGCAGGTTACGATCCCCAAGATTCTACCAGTCTCAATCTGCCGATTCCCGACTATAGCCAATTCCTGAAAACCAGTTTAAAAGGGCTAAAAATTGGCGTAATTAAGGAAACTTTCGGGGAAGGTTTGGATCAGGTGGTTGCCGAGGCAGTTAATCAAGCTTTAGAGCAGTTAAAGTCCCTCGGTGCTACGATTAAAGAGATTTCCTGTCCCCGTTTCCGTTACGGATTGCCCACCTACTACATTATCGCCCCCTCGGAGGCATCGGCGAATTTAGCCCGTTACGATGGGGTTAAATACGGTATTCGGGAAGATGCCGATAGTTTGATTGATATGTACACCAAGACTCGCGCTCAGGGTTTTGGTGCGGAGGTTAAGCGCCGGATTATGTTGGGAACCTATACCCTCTCGGCGGGTTATTATGATGCTTATTACCTGAAAGCACAAAAGGTGAGGACTTTGATCAAAGAGGATTTCGATCGAGCTTTTCAATCGGTAGATGTGTTAGTTTCTCCCACTTCACCGACCACAGCCTTTAAAGCTGGTGAAAAAACGGCAGACCCTCTGAGTATGTATTTATCGGATTTAATGACTATTCCCGTCAATTTAGCTGGTTTACCCGGGTTAAGTCTTCCCTGCGGTTTTGATGGGCAAGGTTTGCCGATCGGTTTACAATTAGTGGGTAATGTGTTGCGCGAAGATCAATTATTTCATGTCGCCCACGCCTACGAACAGGCCACCGATTGGCACAAACGTCAACCATCTTTTACAAATTGATACAATTGCCGATGGCTATCTTTTGCCGGTAGCCATCAAGTAAAAATCAGCAACACCGAAAATCCCTCAAGCCTTCTCTTAATTGGGGACAATTTGCCAAAAAAGCGTTTACCTCATCATCCCATTCTAAGTTGAGCGGCAGCCGCCAAACTTTGGCTTTTATAAATCACTTTGGTAAGGTCGAATCCAACACGGTGTTAGCTTGCTCCAACGTTTTGCCGTAACCAATTGGTAAAGGCAACACGTTCTAATTCACCAGAGGCTAAAGCTAAAATGACTCGTTCTTGCTCATCTACAAAAGCATTAATCTCCAGTCCATTCAACACCAGAAATGTTTCCATTGCCCCATGACCAGTGCGCTTGTTGCCATCAAGAAATGGGTGATTCATCACAATTGAAAATCCCAAAGCTGAAGCTTTATCAACAATTGTCGGATAAAGATCCTGCCCGCCAAATGTCATGCGTGGTTGAGCAATAGCAGACTCTAAAGAACCTAGGTCACGAATACCCATAGCTCCTTGGGACTGTTGAATAATTTGATGATGTAAATCGAGGACTTCCACTAATGTTAGATAGCGTATCATGCTAAACGACGATAAAGTTCAGCGTTTTTCTTGAGTACATAGCTTGATGCTTGAGTAAATTCGTTTTTAGGACCAACCAACCAATCTTCTATGCTGGCACTGAGTAAGTCTTCAGGGGAAACTTGGCTGTTCTGAGCTAACTGTTGTAATCGTCGAAACTGCTCATCTGAGATATTAACAGTAATGGAAGCCATCAAAAACCTCTCAATAGTCTAAATATTTAACATTATAACCTCCGTAAACCTAAATATGGAACCTGTTACAGTTAATTAACGCACCCCTCAAGTCTTCTCTGTGGCCCAGCAATGCTCTAAAGTTGATATAGCGTTTTTCAGTCTGCTGAGGTACAAAAGTTATGGGTTTTAGGCAAAAGGCAAGAGGCAAAAGGGAAGAAAAATAGGTGTACCTCACTAGCTTAGGAAACGCTATATTTTAATTGGGGACAATTTGCCAAAAAAGCTTTCACTTTGTCATCTCACTCTAAGGGTGAAGTTGTGCGGCGGCAGACAAGCTTGAACTCTCGTCAATAACCTCTGTTCCGTCCGCACCAACGCAGTGTTAGCTGTCTGGCAATAACGCAACTGCCAACTTGACCGGATTATCTGCTGGTAGATGTGACCCATTTTTTAGAGTTCTTCTACTTGATATCCCTGTCTCTTGGCAATTTCAAGGATTGGGTTGATGTTATCAATCCCCCACTGATTACAAACGGCAATTGTCTGACCATCTCCGGTTTGGAGTAACTGCTCCTCGTTTAAGAAGTAGCGTTTAGCCCCTCCCTTTTCCGTCGCTTTTTCTAGTAGGGCAACAACACCAAAGCTACGATGAATTTCATCAGGGAATATCTGGCGTAATTGGTCGAAAGTTGTGTCCGGATTTGTTTGGAGGTGATGAGTAACGATAGCTAGTACGAGCTGGCGCTTATTGTAAATATTTCCAAGGAACTGATATTGCGTCTTATCTTTACTAAAACTGGCAGCCGTTCTCTGAGCCGATGCTTGCTCTCTCACCTTCACTTGGTACTCTTCTGCTTCTGGCAATGGGATAATTTGTTCAATGTCAAGCAGAAGCTCTTCCCCAAGCTTATAGGGTTGTAGCCGAACACAACGGATATCCAAATCTCGATCGTTTAGCCACATTACCGTTGTGGTTAGCTCTCTAGAAAAGTTAGCCGATGCCAAAACAATTCTGACATCCTTTGGAAATTGCTCTTCTAGGGCATTACTCCAGCCCAAAAAGTTGAGGATTTCTTCCTCAGCATTTTTACCAATACAACGTTTTTCAAGATATTGCTGGTAAATTTCAACAGCTCTTTTGAAGGTCAATGTAGAAACCATCGCGGCATAGCGAAGTGCTTGAAGTTCCATGTGGGCACCAGTGTCATCTCTTTTAAGTTCAATGACTACTAAGTTCGCTTGTTTATCAATGCCGAGCAGATCAATTCTTCTAGCTCCTTCAGTCCATTCTGAAAACTCTTCAGAAATGACCAACGTATCTGGAGAGATGACTGTGATTTTATCTCTTAGAGCAGCTTGGAGGTCAGAACGCTCTTGAATTTTCTCTATGCCAAACTGTGTGTTCTGGACTTCAGTAATTTGTTTATCTTTGAAAGTATAGAGAGGCATGAGTTCCACTAGCTTTAGACAATGATTTATACATTATACAGTTAAAACTGAACCCAAGTAAGACAGCTAACGGCCATGGTCAGCGGTGGTAATCAAAAATGGCGTTGCTGAATCAAGATATGAATACTAATGAATGCACCTATCCACAAGTTAGCCTAGTTCTAGGTTTTAAAAATTGCCAAAGAAGACAATTTCCTAGAAGTACAATTGAGGTTTTATTCCCGTTTCTTCAGTGAAATCTTCCTCTATCTCCACCAAACGGACTTAAGCAACAATTGGCAGGGAGTAGTTATTTATCCTCGGCGTTCAGTGGAAAGCGTAGAGACGGCTCGTTATGGGGAGTTAATCAAC
>NZ_JAPZSR010000209.1:0-17803 GCF_027531875.1 Microcystis sp. LE19-84.1B
ACTCTAGGCATCTAGAGGACAGGACTAAGGTTATTACTAACCCGCACCTGTATGGTTATAAAGTTATCAAGGTACTACATTTACCAAGCGGCTAATCCTCTAAACGTCTTACTGTCTAGTTTCTAGCCAACGAATCGCACCATACCCCACACCCTACCTGCCCCCCCGATGTCGGGGGGGTTGGGGGGGTCACACCCTGCCCCCAGGAAAAACTTTTTGCCGCAAACCCTACTTAACGTTTGTGATCAACTAATTGGCTGAGAGTCACCACCTGATAACCTCGATCGTGTAATTTCGCTAATAAATTCTTCAGCACGATCGCCGTATTCTCATCTCTTTCGGGGGAACCACCGTGAAGCACTAAAATCGCCCCGGGGAAAATAAATTGCGAGATATACCAAGTGGTAAATTGAGGATGATTCGTTCCTTTTCTGGTATCTAAAGGAATCATGGAAGCGAGAGCAAATCGGGACTCGTAGCCGGGGAATTTCCCCAAAAACGAGCGCATAGATTGATTATAGAAGGCTTGACCGGGACGATACCAGCGCGGTGCTTGACCGGTAAGACGACTTAAAATATCGTTAGCTTCCCGAAACTGACTAGCAAAAGCGTCGGCAGCCAGTTGACTGGTGCGGAGATCTTGGGTGCCGTGATTAGCGATTTCGTGACCTTGGGCGATTAGACGCTCAATCAAGGTGGAGTTCGGTTGCAGGTGTCCTGTGATCAGAAAAAAAGTCGCCTTGACGGGGGTTGCTGGGCTGGCTTTTTCTCGATTATGAGTTGCGATCGCTGCTAAAATGCGATCGGTGGATTTTCCTTCGGGATCGTTGGGGGTGGGTGCATCATCGATGGTAAGAGCGATAATTTTCTCTCCTGTCGGTTGATAGAAAATTGCCCCCGGAAAAAGTCGAGCGACGATCGAGACAATTAATTTGGCAATGCTCATTCGGGAAAGTAAGGGATGAGAGGAAAAGCAAAAATTAGCAATTACGGGCCAGTCACTGAAAGATTATTTCTGTAGGAGATATTTCTGCATTTTGTTGAGTTTCTGCCAATAAATAATCATTAAAACCACATAGGCCACAAAACTGAGGATATCAACTACGGGTAAAAATAGGGTAGTGGCCACGATCGCCCAAGCTAATCCCAGACGCTGATTACAACTACCAAACCGGTGTGCATTTTCTCCTAGAGCCGAGCGATTAGGATGCTGGTAGCTTGAAAGCTGAGATAATCCAGATAAAAACCGTGTGAACAATCGGGATGATCATCAACCACATCCATACTGGTGGAAACCGGCGATGTTCGGGGGGGAGAACTACCAGAGCGTTATAATGAAACCAAGCCACCAAGACATTCAGCAACACAATGATCGCGATGACGCTGATAACGGCGATCGTGGGTAAAGTTCCTAGTCTTCTTATCATATTTAGTTTCTAATGTCAAGGGTTTGTCATCGATTCTAAAGATTTTTTTAAGGTGCTAGTTAATTCTCGCACCGCTTGTTTTTTGGCTGCCCCGTCCCGTTGATAGGTGCTGTGCCAGCGTGCCGTCACATCGAGGGGTTCTGCTACGGTAATTATCGCCTTTTGTGGTGCAATTGCCGGCCGAGCTTGGCCTTTGCCCGTAATTTCGTGAATCAGGGCATTAATCATCAATAAAGTCTCTGCAAACCTTCTAGCGGTGGGTTTATTTTGTAGATAGGACTTGCTGAATAATGGTAAAACCCTTTGAAAATAAGGCTTTTGACCTGTTAAAATCTGATGTTAGTGCAAGAAAATAGGATTGGGACATTCAAAAACCTTGCATTATTCTCCTCGTAGTACATAAACTGGTACAAAAAAAGAGGGCAACAAAGCCTGAAACGACCGACGACCGGCTACTGACTCCTGACTCCTGACTCCTACCCCCAGGAAAAACTTTTTCAGCAAACCCTAGATAATGACCGGTGACGACGACAAAATTCTCCACCCATCTCATGTGCCAGAGATGTTGATGCGCTTCCGACGCGACTAGAGCCGCCAAACCCCTTTCCACGTCCGAGAGGGTTTGGATGTCCACGTCCCGACGATAGATCCAATCCCAGACCGTATCCTCGATATCCTGGGCGCGTTCGAGCAAATTGCGATCTCGCGTAGCGAGCGCGTTGCGACCGCTATGGGGCTGCATTTGCAGATATCCCTCCAACATTTTTAATACTGCGTCCATCAATCCCTGTAAACGCAGGGTTAATCCCTCGATCGGACTCAAATTGGCTAACTTTGCCGCTTGTTCCTCTAACTGAATGGCGGTATGGAAACGCCGATAAAAACTTTCCATTTGTTCTAATAAATATTCAGCAATACGCAATAGTTTCGGGTAGAGTAGGGCCTCTTCCTCTGGGGTCAATTGCTGCTCTGGATTCCATTCCCTCGATGAGAGAGAGTTTTCTAATTGCCGATTGGCCCCATCTCCCGGAGGAAAACCGCATTCGCGCTCGATCGCCCGACAGAGTTGCCAAATCTTCGGCCAGGGATTTTCTAAATACTGATACCTCACACCGATGGGGACAATAGACAGCTGCTGATTCTCCCCCGCTGCCACCAGAGCCTCGACACACCAAAAACTGGTTTGAGCGCAGCCCAATTCTAAACGACTGACCAGTTCGCCGTGACCGTTGGTATAGCCTTCCGGCGCAATGGCCAAGGGAAATTGCCCGCGAACGTAGAGATGGCGCAGGGTACGCAAACAGCCGAAATCGGGACGACCGCGGATCACGGGAACGCCACCGATCGCCGGTAAGAGCCAATTAGCCACTGGACCTGCCCAGAGGGGAATCCCTCGATCGTAGAGAAAATAGCCAAAAACTGGCTTATTTAAACTTATTCCCTCATTGGCAGCTATTTTAGGCAGGTTGCTATGAAGATAATGGATCAAGGAGGGGGGATCGTTAGTGCTGGAATGACGATAGGCAAGCAGAAACCGCAACTGTCCAGCTTGGAAACGGCCGTAACAATCGACGAGAATTTCGCTATTTTCCCCTTCCACCCGCTCAATCTGACATTGCGATCGCAAATAGAAGGGCAACAGCCGATAAATTGCCGCCAAGACCAAGGGGTTAAAATGGGGGGCGAGAAATTTTAGCGGTGATTGGGCGCGGATAGGTTTTGTCATCGGAGAATGAGTTTATTATGGATAGGACAGAATCAAGGATTTTCAGCGGAGCCGGAGAAAATTATCGGTTCACTTAAGATGATATTTGATTTTTTTCCATCTTCAATGATTCTAAGTATCGGCGGACAAACTAGCCGCCGGTAAACCTCGATCTCGCGTAGCGAGCGCGTTGCGACCGCCCGCTCTGACCTTCTCAAAATTAACCGATCTAACTTTAACAACGCCCGTGAAACAACTGATTCAAGCCTTGGCTCTTTTGGGATTACTAGGAATCGCTGGATTGCTGCTTTTATTTCTTGCCCCTTCCTGGCCGACCCTTTTCGGTGTACTGGTTCTCGATCCCCGCGCTTTCGTCACCATTAAATCCCTGCGCTTTGGTTTGGAAGAAGCGATTATCGTTGTCTTTATCGCTAGTGTTTCCGAGGCGATCAGACAAAGTTTTGTCTTATTTATTAACCGGATTCCCCCCAGCCGCTTTATTTTTAGTTTATTAATTACTTCTATTCTCTACGCTTTTAATTTTGGCATTTGGGCCGCTGGACTTTGGCTAGTCACTATCCTCTTATTTCGGGGTGATACCCGCCTATTTGAGGTGGCCAGTACCCTAGGATTTAGTTACGCACCCTTTATCTTCGGATTAGCGATCGCTCTTCCCTAGGCTGGCCGGGCGATCTATATCTTATTAATCCTCTGGAGTGTGGCAGCCCTGGCCGTGGGTTTAACCGTTCTCCTCAATATTTCTTTACTTCATGCTTTCATCGCCTCTTTATTAGGTTTTCTTGTCCTTTTAGTTTTCCAGAGAACTATCGGTTATCCCTTTATTTTTGCTGTCCATTGGCTGACAGAAAAATTATTAGGGGTCGAATTAGTGATCGATAAAAAACACTTGCAAAAAATTGTTGATTCGGGAATCAACCCAGAAGACCTAGAAAAAGATACCAGCGAGGAAACAGAGGAAGAAAAGACGAAAAACGAAGCCCTTTGGCACAATTATCTCACGGAAATGTCTCTTTTTATCTCACCAATTAGTAAAAATTTTCTCAGAATCGGTCATCATTTAGAAGTAGTAAAAACTCAAAATCTCAAAACAGTTCTAGAATATGTTGGGCTAGGTTTTTTAGGTTTATGTTTAATTCTCCTATTTTCTCCCGCCAAAACTTGGCTACAGGAAGGATTTTT
The DNA here is from genome assembly GCF_027531875.1 of Microcystis sp. LE19-84.1B. Classification (NCBI taxonomy): domain Bacteria; kingdom Bacillati; phylum Cyanobacteriota; class Cyanophyceae; order Chroococcales; family Microcystaceae; genus Microcystis; species Microcystis sp. LE19-84.1B. Next base: position 4,333 of record NZ_JAPZSR010000209.1, read on the forward strand.
TGCCCTTGATGATGCCGTGCGACTGACCTTCGATCTGATCGGATTTAGTCTATTATTACTGTTCCTGGGTTTATTTCTAGAAGCACTGACCTCGCCTCTAGAAGCCTTGGGTTGGTGGGCCGGTTGGTACAGTCCCAGTCGCGTCTATGCCGAGGAACCCTGGCAGCAACTAGCACCACCCCAAAACCAAGTGCAGCGTTATATCGTCTATCTCGACGGGATATGTCAGGAGTCCACTCGCTTGAAACCCTACGCTCAAAATTTTCTCGCCGAATTATACGGGATTTTACCGGCGCAAGTGCGGATCGTTGGCAATATTATGCCCTATTCCACCACTAATCGCGCCTTAACCGATTCCGAGCGCCCTCTAGCCGGTTTCTGGCAATGGGTGGAAACAAACGGTCAGAAAGGGCATAACGGTGTAATGGCTTTAATCAATCTGCGGAATTTATTTAAGATCGTGGTTTCGGCCGATGATCGCTACGGACCAATTTTTAATCAGGGTTCGGCGGGAGTGATTCTCGAGGCATTACTACACAATGATTATCCCTTGGGCAGTAAGATACCAATTACTTTTATCGGTTATAGTGGCGGCGCTCAGGTTTCCTTGGGTGCAATTATCTATCTCAAAAAATTCCTGAAAGTACCCATCGAAATGATTTCTCTAGGGGGGGTTTTTAGCGGCAATGTCGGTTTTTTGCAGTTGGATCGGTTCTATCATTTAGTCGGTGAACGGGATACGGTAGAACCGATCGGTCGGACGATTTTTCCCGAACGCTGGCCGATCGCTTGGCTTTCCTACTGGAATCAAGCTCGTCGTCTCGGCATTATCAAGATTATCTCCCTGGGACCTACCCATCATAACGGGGTTATGGGTTATATGGACGGTGAAAGAACCCTCGCCGATGGTCGCACCTGTCGCCAGCAAACCGTGGACACTGTGGCTAAATTAATCTCTTTTCCTTAGCTGCTCTCAAAGTTCCCCAGAAAAATTGAGATTGACTGATCATGGCTATTTAACACTGGTTTGGGGCTATCCTCGCCAATTCCAGCCCAATACCTGTTCCCTCTTATCAAATCGGCTCGATTTTTTTTCTCAAAACCCTTGACAAATGGCGAGACTTGCTTTAGACTTTATGTATAATGGGAATCCCTGCGCCCATATATATAGGGTTTTTGAGGGAAGATAAGAGAGAAAAAAATAGACTCCAAAATCGGGATGGGTAGGAATAGGGATAAAGGTATGAAGACAGAAAATTTCTCTCCCCGACAAGCATTAAACAAAGCATTCCTGAGTAGGGATAATTCATGAATTATCCCTACGGAATTATCCCTACGGAATTATCCCTACGGAATTATCCCTACGGAATTATCCCTACGATCTGAATTGTTGTTACAGTGATTATAAATCCTTTCTACCGAAGCTTTGCCAAAACTGAACTTCCTCCTGACTAGGTTTGACTTGCTGATTTTCGATATCTTGATGCCATTTTAAAGGATTATTAACAATATATTCTCTAATTTTCGTTAAGGAAACCTCATCACGGATAATATGTTCATAATAATTCTTTTGCCAAACCGATTGACCTTGAGTACTCTGCAATTGATTAATCAGTTTAGCACTATTCATTTTAAAATAACCAACCACTTTAGGTAACAACATTTTTCGCCTTTCCTCTGGTAGAGATAATTCATGAATTATCTCTAATGGGTTATCAATAAATATTATTCCGTGAATATGATTAGGCATAATCACAAATTCATCTAAAATAACTTCTTTATAACGAGTATCTAAACTATGCCAAATATCCTTAACAACTTGACCAAATTGATTAAGATTCATGACGTTATCTTGTATGTCCCCTAATAAATTTTCACTATTTTTAATACAGATTGTCACAAAATATGCAGCCGATTGAGAATAATCATAGTGAGATAATCTTAAGGAACGACGATGGGGTTTATCAGAAAAGTTATTCATTTATTCATCTCCTTGTCAGGACAATAAATAGGAATCTTATTTTAGTTTTTGGCTATTTAGTAAAATAAGATCAAGCTGAAGATAACAATAATTGTAACTGCTCGGTCTCGCGTAGCGAGCGCGTTGCGACCGCTTCCTTTAACCTTTCTACCCCTGCAAACTTACTGGCAATTTCCCTCACATCTTGGGAAGTGGGGAGATTTTCTCAAAACCCTTGACAAATGGCGAGACTTGCTTTAGACTTTATGTATAATGGGAATCCGTGCGCCCATATATATAGGGTTTTTGAGGGAAGATAAGAGAGAAAAAAATAGACTCCAAAACCGGGATGGGTAGGAATAGGGATAAAGGTATGAACACGGAAAATTTCTCTCCCCGACAAGCATTAAACAAAGCATTCCTGAGTAGGGATAATTCATGAATTATCCCTACGGAATTATCCCTACGGAATTATCCCTACGGAATTATCCCTACGGAATTATCCCTACGGAATTATCCCTACGGAATTATCCCTACGGAATTATCCCTACGGAATTATCCCTACGATCTGAATTGTTGTTACGGTGATTATAAAATCGGCTCGATTTTTTTCTCAAAACCCTTGACAAATGGCGAGACTTGCTTTAGACTTTTTATATAATGGGAATCCGTGCGCCCATATATATATGGTTTTTGAGGGAAGATAAGAGAGAAAAAAATAGACTCCAAAACCGGGATGGGTAGGAATAAGGATATAAGGTATGAAGACGGAAAATTTCTCTCCCCGACAAGCATTAAACAAAGCATTCCTAAGAGTCAAACCGAGTCGTAGTCAGGTGGAGAAGTTTCAAACCCACCTAGAACAACTTTTGGGGAGTATAAACGAGACAGAATCGGAGGAGTTCCACAAAAACCTGCTTGCAGACTTTCTCAAACACAGCTACTATAGTCCCCAACATTTCATCAACACCAAGGGAAGGAATGATTTAGTCATCCATAATGGGAAAGAGTCGCGGGATTCCGTGGGGGTGATATTGGAAGTGAAGAAACCCAGCAATAAAAGCGAGATGCTGCGGAGAGACAAACTCAACTGTAAAGCATTACAGGAATTACTCCTCTACTTCCTACGGGAAAGAATAACCGAGAAAAACCTAGAGATAAAACACCTGATTGCTACCAATATATATGAGTGGTTTATCTTCGATGGGAATATCTTCGAGAGACTATTCGCACAAAATCAGGAACTTGTCAGACAGTTTAATGACTTTGAGACGGGGAGACTAACGGGAAAAACCACCGACTTCTTCTATAAACAGATAGGGGAACCCTTCCTTAACTCCAGACTCGATTCCCTGACATACACCCATTTTGACTTGCGGGAATACACCCAAACCATCTGGGAGGACGAACATAACCTCATCAGTCTCTATAAAATCTTTTCTCCCGAACACCTCTTAAAACTCCCCTTTGCGAACGATAGCAACAGTCTCGACAAAAACTTTTATAGTGAACTGCTGCATATCATCGGATTGACAGAGATAAAAGAGGGAGGGAAAAAACTCATCCAACGTCTGCAACCGGCAGCGCGTCAACCCGGTTCGCTGCTAGAGAACGCTATCAGTCAAGTAGAGAGTTTAGATAAAATCTCTCGTTTACCCAATCCCGAAGAATTTGGGGAGACGGAGGAGGAGAGACTATTGAATATCGGTTTAGAGTTGGGGATAACCTGGATAAATAGAATCCTCTTCCTCAAACTATTGGAAGCGCAGATAATTAGGTATCATCGGGGGGATAAATCGTTAGGGTTTCTCAATTTAAGCAAAATTGCCGACTATGACGACTTAAATCGCTTATTTTTCAGCGTCTTAGCCAAAAAACAGTCAGAAAGAAGCAAAGACATCCAGAATCCCCATACTCAGGTTCCCTATCTCAACAGTTCCCTATTTGAACCGACGGAATTAGAACAATCAACCATAGTTATCAGTAACCTGCGTTCGGAGAACCTAGAGATTTTTGCAGGAACAGTCTTAAAGGATAGTCAGGGGAAAAAGCGAACAGGAGAAATCAACGCTTTAGCATACCTATTCGAGTTTCTCAGCGCCTACGATTTTAGCAGCGAAGGTGGGGAAGCGATACAGGAGGATAACAAGACTCTTATCAATGCGTCAGTGTTGGGATTAATCTTCGAGAAAATCAACGGATATAAGGATGGTTCCTTTTTCACCCCCGGTTTCATCACTATGTATATGTGTCGGGAAACGATTCGACGCGCAGTGATAGAGAAATTTAACCAGAGTCAGGGATGGGATTGTCAGACAATCGAGGATGTGTATAACCGCATCAAAGACAAAACGGCAGCCAATGCTATTATCAATAGTCTCAAAATTTGTGATCCTGCGGTGGGTTCGGGACATTTTCTTGTTTCTGCTTTGAACGAGATAATCGCGATTAAGAGTGAGTTACAGATTTTAGTGGATAAAGAGGGGAAAACTCTCAGGGATTATCGGGTTGAGGTGGTGAACGATGAGTTAATCGTCACCGATGATGACGGTAATCTGTTTGAGTATAATCCCCGCAACCGAGAAAGTCAGCGCGTACAGGAGACTTTATTTCAGGAAAAACAGCGTCTGATTGAGGGGTGTCTCTTTGGAGTTGATATCAATCCCAACTCGGTGAAAATCTGTCGGTTGCGTTTATGGATTGAGTTACTCAAGAATGCTTACTACAAAGCAGACAACGAGTTAGAGACGTTACCGAATATCGATATTAATATCAAGGTTGGCAATTCTCTGATTAGTCGCTTTGGGTTATCCAATGATTTACAAGTCTTTTCCCGCAAAAATCGTTTAAGTATCGAGAGTTATAAGGATGCGGTGAGAGTCTATCGCAACGCGGAGGATAAATCGCAAAAGCGCGAGATGGAGAGATTGATAAGTGAGATTAAGAGTAGTTTTCGTCAGACTTTACAGGGAGATAATCCTCTGAAAAAGCGCTTGCGCGGTTTGGAAACGGATTTATATAGTCTAGAGAATCAAATTTTGTTATTTGAGGAGTCACCCAAGGAAAAGAAAGCGCGGGAAAGGAAGATTAGTCAGTTAAGGAATGAGATTGATAAATTACGTCCGCAACTAGAGGAGATTGAAAGCGGTAAGATTTATCATAATGCTTTTGAATGGCGCTTCGAGTTCCCCGAAGTTCTAGATGATAAGGGGAATTTTATCGGTTTTGATGTGGTAATTGGCAATCCTCCTTATATCCGACAGGAGGAACTCAAAAATATTAAACCTATCTTGCAGAAAATTTATCAATCCTATACCGGGATTGCTGATTTATTTGTCTATTTCTATGAGAGGGGTTTACAAATACTCAAAACTAAAGGTTATTTAACTTATATCTCCTCAAATAAATATTTTCGTTCGGGATACGGAGAAAAATTAAGACAACTTCTCAGCAATTCGACGAAAATTTTTAATTTAATTGACTTTGGTGATTTTCCCGTCTTTGAAGAAGCTACCGCTTATCCCAGTATTATCGCTTTAAGTAAAGATAAATGTGATGGCAATCAGTTTAAAGCTTTAGCTTGGGATAAACACAGAGATCAAAATATCACCCAGTTTGCTACAATTCTAGAACAAGATTATCTAACCATCACTCAAGCTAATTTATCTGCTGATGGTTGGAAATTAGAATCTTCACAAACTTTAGATTTATTGGCTAAATTGCAAAAAGTCGGTACTCCTTTGGGAGAATATGTAAAAGGTAAATTATATTATGGCATTAAAACAGGTTTAAATGAAGCTTTTGTGATTGATAAAATCACCCGCGATAGATTAATTAGTGAACATCCTTCCTCCCAGGAAGTTATTAAACCTTTTCTACGGGGACGAGATGTAAAAAGATGGCGAATAGATTTCGCTGAACAGTATTTAATTAAAATTGAGTCATCGGAAAATAAAAGTCATCCTTGGTCAGATAAAGGTAAAATAGAAGCAGAAGCAATCTTTGCTCAAACCTATCCCGCAATTTATGCAAGATTTCAAGAATTTCGGGATAAATTAATTAAAAGAGATGATCAAGGTCGCTTTTTTTGGGAATTGCGTTCTTGTAAGTATTGGCAAGAATTTGAACAACCTAAAATTATTTATCCAAATATATGTAAACGTAACGAATTTACCTTTGACAATTCTGGTTATTACACTAATCAAAAAGCCTTTATTATTTCCTGTAATGATCTAACTTTACTAGCTATTCTTAATTCTAATGTTCTGATGTTTTTGTTTGAAAAAATACTAGCAAAATTACAGGGTAATTTTTATGAACCGAGTTCTATTTTTATCAAAGATTTTCCTATCGCTAGTGCAACAGAAACTCAAAAACAAGCGATCGAATATCTAGTTAAACAATGTTTAGAAGCTAAGGGAAAAGACGTCAAGGAGTTAGAAACAAAAATTAACCAAATAGTGTATGAATTGTATGGATTAAGTGAGGAGGAAATCAGGATAATAGAGGGAGAAATAAAATAAATATAAATGTAGTAACGCACCCAAAAGCATCCCAAAGGACTGACAAAAATTTGATCCCCCTAAATCCCCCTTTTTAAGGGGGATTTAAATTTAATACATTTGTTCTTATGAACTCCCAATCGAACTTTAAAACCCATCTCCGCGCTTCCCCTATACCTTCCTCTTACCTATTGCAAGAGTGCCTTATCTCAACAAGTAATTTAAATTCAGTACAGCTTACACCCAAAAGAATCTCAACCAAAATGCTTGACAAAAGCCAAGACTTGACTTATACTTTTTATATAATGGGAATCCGTGCCTAAATATATATAGGGGTTTTCAGAGAAATTAACGAGCGAAAGAAATAGGGACGAAAAGGAAAGCTTTGCGGCAAGGATTAAAGCTGGTTTGGTTAGACTAACTTTATCAGTACCTTTTGAGGAGAGAAAAGTTATGGCTGAGTCAAAAAGCTGGGATTTTCAGAGATTTTGGCAAACTCTAGACTATTTTGATAGTATTCCCCTGTGGAGTTGTCTGCAAAAGCTGCTCGGTTTCGGGGAAGATAAAAAAAATCAGCTAACAAATGAGCAAGGGATGAAGACCATTTTAGTCATTGGTGGGGAAAATGCGATCGGTAGAAAAGTAATCACCCAACTACAGCAGCAAAACTATCAAATCCGCGCTTTAGTCGATAATATCGAGTCTGCACGTCAATTATTGGCTGAAAATGTCGATTTATTCGCTCTGCAAACCCCGCAATTATTCACGGGGATTGATGAGATTATCTACTGTCAAGGGGAGAATAACCGCCATAGTTTAGCTAATTTACTCGATTTCTTGAAAAATACGGGGATAACCGCCGAAAAAACCCTCTTTGACTTTAGCAATCCCAGCAGTGATATCAAAGAAATCTGGGGTGCGGTGGATGATGTGGTAATGGGAGGAGTGAGTGAGAGTCAGATAACCCTAACCGGAGGACGAGCGCTCTTTTCCGGTATCGTTAGAACTGAAAATAACGGCGGTTTTGCCTCAGTTCGTACCAGAAACCTGAATCCTCCCCTAAATTTATCTAACTACGAGGGAATAGAATTACAGGTACAAGGGGACGGAAAACGCTATAAATTAATTCTGCGTTGTGAGGGACGTTGGGATGGCATCGGTTACTGTTATTCTTTTGATACATTTGATCGCACCCTGCAAAAGATTTCTATTCCCTTTGGCGATTTAATCCCGGTGGTGCGGGCCAAAACGATGAGAGATGCAGCACCCTTTGATAGCAGTAGCGTCTATGCTTTGCAGTTAATGCAGAGTAAATTCGAGTACGATGGGGCGATAAATCCCCGTTTCTCCCCGGGGTTATTTGCTTTAGAAATTGTCACAATTAAAGCCTACGGGGGCAAAAACCGCTTAATTATCGTTAAAGAAGGAGAAATCGCCGAAAAAAGCCTTTTAGATGCCAGTGGTTATCCCTACGAAGCGATCGATTCTGCTCAGATTTTCGCTAAACTTAATTAATTTAAATAAGCTTGGATCTCAAGTTAAACTACAGAACATCGGGTTAAGATCATGACTATCGGGAGCATAATTAAGGAGGTATGTTCATGAGTGAACAGAATCCCTACGAACAACTTGGGGTTACTGAAGAATCCTCTTTTGAAGAAATTCAAGAGGCCAAACAAAGACTGGTGCAACAGTATCAAAATGATAGCAAAATTGTCGAATTGATCGAGTCGGCCTACGATTCCGTCCTCATGGATCGACTGCGGATGCGACAGGAGGGTAGAATTAAAGTTCCCGATCGCATTCGTTTTCCTGAACGTCTGACGATTCCGGTGGAAAGTAAACCAGTTACTAGCAGCAAATCTCCTCACTGGTGGAAAAGCCTCATCGATACACCTTCTGCACGGGATATCGGTGTACCAGCAGTGATTTACGCTTGTTTAGGAGCAATAACGCTGTTAGTTCCCGATCCCAGTGGCTCCCTCTTACCGCTGCTCTTAGCTTTTGGCGTTTTCGTTAATATCTATTTTTTCAACCGCAAGGAAAAACGTTTTGGCCGCGCCTTACTATTCACTCTCGCTGGTTTAGTGCTAGGAGTCGCTCTGGGAGCGGGATTAGCCAGTTTAGCGGCCCAGGCTGATTTGCATATCTTCGGCGATCGCCAAATTTATGCGCTCGTCACTTTTCTGATCTTTTGGGTGATTAGTAGTTTTTTCCGTTAACCAATCGCTCGTAGGGAGCCTAAGATCACGTCCACTGCTTCCCCAAGGTTATTGACGATATAATCAGGCTCGTAGCTCTCTAAACGGGAACGGCTGCGAATCCCCGATAATACGCCAATAACCTTAATATTTTGGCTTTTAGCGGCGGCAATATCCGCTTCCGTATCCCCCACCATCCAAGTATCGGCAGCCGCCGGCAGTTCTTTAGCGGCCTTAGCCATAAGCAGGGTTTTGTCGCGCACGTCGTTGGTTTTGGTGTAATTGTTATTTAGACAATAACGACGATTAGCGGCGAAAAAACGACCGATATCGTGGCGATTAAAGGCATGATCTAGCTCGGATACCCGCCGCATCGTCATCACGACTAAATCGATCTTTAACTCTTGGATTTTCTGGAGAGTTTCCAAAGAACCAACCACCGGGCGATCGTGGACAAGATAGGGTAAAGTATGGACAGTTTGACGACGAAGATGGGCAAATTTACGCGCTTGATCTTCATCTAATCCTGACATTTCCCCGATACGCTTCTCAGAAACCTGCTCCCGTTTTAACTGCCAGAATTCCGCTTTCGATAATTCCCCGATAATTTGACCTTTATAGGCGGTTTTCTGTAAACAGTCTTGATAAACTTGGTAATATCGCTCCGATACGTCCATTATCGGGCCGTCAAAGTCGCTAATTAGTCTCAACATCGTTCTAATACTTCTCGCTTTATTAATTTTTATATACAAGTTACCCTAGAGTCTTGACAATGACAAGAGTTTTGTCGGGAAAAAGATTAGGGACCAGGGAAGTGGGGTGTGGGGTGTGGGAAGCGGGGAAGTGGGAAGTGGGGGAATTTCAACTAAAACCCTAAAACCCTAAAACCCCAACCCCTCACTGTTTACTGATCACTGATGCTTCCCCTTCCCTAGTCTGGACGGTTAGCTTAAAATAAATGTAAGGATATGTAAACTTTCGTAACTATCTCGCCAATTGGCTAACCAATGATCCCAACAACTTCTTTATTCGCACCCGTTGACGATGATCTCCGTCTTTTGACCGATAACTTAAAAAACCTCGTCGGCGCTCGTCATCCCATTTTAGCGGCGGCAGCAGAACATTTGTTCGAGGCCGGTGGTAAACGCGTTCGACCGGCGATCGTGTTGTTAGTGTCTCGCGCTACCATGTTAGACCGGGATATCACTCCCCGTCATCGTCGATTAGCGGAAATCACGGAGATGATCCACACTGCCAGTCTCGTCCATGATGATGTGGTAGATGAGGCAGAATTGCGGCGCGGTGTTCCCACCGTTAACAGTTTATTTGACAATCGCGTGGCGGTTTTAGCGGGGGATTTTCTTTTCGCTCAATCCTCTTGGTATCTAGCAAATTTAGATAATTTAGAAGTGGTAAAATTGCTCTCAGAAGTGATTCGCGATTTTGCTGAAGGGGAAATTCAACAGGGAATTAATCGCTTTGATACCAGTATCTCCTTGGCAGCTTATCTAGAAAAAAGTTACTACAAAACTGCTTCTTTAATTGCCAACAGTGCCAAAGCGGCCGGGGTATTAAGCGAGCAATCAGCTGAAGTTAATCATCATTTATATAATTATGGTCGCGATTTAGGATTAGCTTTTCAAATCGTCGATGATATTCTCGATTTTACCTCCCCTACGGAAGTATTAGGAAAACCCTCTGGCTCCGATTTGATCAGTGGTAATATCACCGCTCCCGCTCTCTTTGCCATGGAGGAAAATCCCTATATAGAAGTGTTAATCGAGCGGGAATTTAGTCAGGAAGGAGACATCGAAAAAGCTCTTGATTTTATTCACTCTAGCCAAGGTATTCCTCGCTCAAAAGAATTAGCCGATCAATACGGTCAAAGTGCCTTAAAACACCTTGACTGCTTAGCTTCTTCTCCCTCAAAAGATGTGTTAATCGAGCTAGTAGATTACGTTTTGAGCCGAATTTATTAGGGAATAATAGTTCTCGCCGTAGCAATAGTCCAAGCATCGACTAATAATAAAAATAGGGTGAGAATAAAAAGAATTCCATACATCCAAGGCTGAGAAAGGGGGCGAATATCAGTCATATCCAAGTTAGTTTTTTCTGCGATTATTTTGACCATGCGATTAAATCCCACTACTCGCATCGGCAATAAATAGGCTTTTTCCGAGGAGCGATCAAGGAAATAATAAACTAAACCACCCTGTCCTGTACTGCGACATTTAAGTTCTTTTATATCTGTCCAATTTAACCACCAACCAGAGCGAAGAAAAGCAGGAAACCATTGGGGATAGGTAACTTGTATCCCTGTTTCTGATAAAATGACTCTTTCACTTAAAGCTCCGTATAAAGCGATTAATCCTAAGCTAATTCCTACCCAGAGAAAATTGGGATTAACAGGGGAATTAGTGACTTTTGCTAAAAAGGGTAAAGGGATGGTTAACGCCACATATAAACTTAATAAAGTTACCCGAATTATTGGTGATATCCGAAAAGTTATTGTCTCGTTCATTTGATAACCTTAATCAGTAAACAGTAAACAGTGAAAAGAAGGCTCCGAACTTGCCACTTAATACTTTAACACTTTAATACTTAATACTGTTCACTGAAAACTCAAAACTGATCACTGATCAGTGATCACTGAGTCTCCTTGTCCCCAAAAACCATCGTATTTAGTAACTTCGATATCACCAAAAACTTTGACTTGACAAGCAAGACGACGGTTATTATCGTGGTTATGGGGAGGTAAAGAAAGACGCGCTTTTTCCTGCCAATTGATAGCAGAAACTTCGCCCACAATTGCCACCGCACAGGTTCCACAGCTGCCGATGCCGCGACAATTGATTAACTTGGAACCGCCGTTATACAAAGAAATGTCATGTTTTAATAATATACGACGGAGATTTTCACCTCGATCGCAGGTGATTGTTTGACCGTAAACTGTTATTCTAGGCATTAGGGGCGTGATTTTAAGTCGCTACAGTTATTAATTAATATTAACACCTATTGACTATTTCTATGAACAATGGTAAGCGCATTTGGGTCTATGACACTACCCTCCGGGATGGGGCGCAAAGAGAAGGTATTTCCCTCTCCCTAGAAGACAAAATTAAAATCGCCAGGGAATTAGATCGGATGGGTATTCCTTTTATCGAAGGCGGTTGGCCTGGCGCAAACCCTAGAGACGGTCAATTTTTCTGGAAAATGCAGGAAGAACCCCTAAAACAAGCGGAATTAGTCGCTTTTTGTTCCACTCGTCGCCCCCATGTCGAGGCCCGGGAAGATTCGATGTTAACCGCCATTCTCGCCGCTAGAACCCGTTGGGTGACAATTTTCGGCAAATCTTGGGATCTGCACGTCACAGAGGGCTTAAAAACCAGTCTAGAGGAGAATTTAGCCATGATAGGGGACACGATCGAGTATCTACGCTGTCAGGGAAGACGAGTCATTTATGATGCCGAACATTGGTTTGATGGTTACAAAAATAACCCCGAATACGCCCTTTTAACCCTGAAAACCGCCAGGGATGCTGGGGCCGAATGGTTAGTTTTCTGTGATACCAACGGCGGCACTTTACCCCAAGAAATCGCCCCTATAGTGGAGAAAGTGCGGGAGCAATTGGGTATCGATCCCGATGAGGAAAATGCGCCTCAATTAGGCATCCATGCCCATAATGACGCAGGAACCGCCGTAGCCAACTCCTTAGCGGCAGTTAACGAGGGCGCACGCATGATTCAAGGCACAATTAACGGTTATGGGGAACGCTGCGGCAATGCCAATTTATGTACTTTAATTCCCAATCTTCAGTTAAAAATGGGATTTTCTTGCCTAGAAGAAAATCAATTAGGCCGATTGACGGGAACTAGCCGAAAAATCAGCGAAATGGTCAATTTAGCCCCGGATGATCATGCTCCCTTCGTCGGACGTTCCGCTTTTGCCCATAAGGGTGGTATTCACGTTTCTGCGGTGGCGAAAAATCCCCTTACCTACGAACATATTAATCCAGAAGCGATCGGTAATCAGCGCCGCATCGTCATTTCTGACCAATCGGGATTAAGTAATGTCTTAGCGAAAGCGCGCAGTTTTGGCATCGATTTAAATAAAGATGATCCCACCTGTCGGCAAATTCTGGAACGTTTAAAAATCTTGGAAAGTCAGGGTTATCAATTTGAGGCAGCCGAAGCTAGTTTTGAGTTATTAATGCGGGAAGCTTTGGGACAGAGAAGCCACCTTTTTGAATTAAAAGGATTCCAAGTTTATTGTGATATGCTCCGGGATAGTGGTAATGCGATCGCAACCATTAAAGTACAGGTAAAAGAGGAAGATTTATTAGAAGTGGCCGAGGGTAACGGGCCTGTGGCTGCTTTAGATATGGCTTTAAGAAAGGCTTTAGTCAAATTCTATCCCGAAATTGCTAACTTTCACCTGACCGATTATAAAGTGAGAATCCTCGATAGTGGTTCGGGGACGGCAGCGAAAACTAGGGTTTTAATCGAGTCGAGTAACGGTCAACAAAGATGGACAACCGTGGGAGTGTCTAGTAATATTTTGGAAGCTTCCTATCAAGCAGTAGTAGAAGGAATTGAATACGGTTTATATCTGCTGCAAAACAATAAACTAGAATTATCGGGTCAATTTTGTCCTTTGGGGATAATTTAAGCAACAGTTATCAGTTATCAGTTATCAGTTATCAGTTATCAGTTATCAGTTATCAGTTATCAGTTATCAGTTATCAGTTATCAGTTATCAGTTATCAGTTATCAGTTATCAGTTATCAGTTATCAGTTATCAGTTATCAG
>NZ_JAPZSR010000191.1:0-2259 GCF_027531875.1 Microcystis sp. LE19-84.1B
AACTTTTCTGACTTTTCTTCAGCTATTTATGAATGTCTGAATGATGCCCACCTGAAACATAAAAAAGAACTGGATTCCTTGCTCACTCTACGATTTCAGAAGTTTAATAAATCTCAGATTATGAACGTCTAAAGTATAGTTCGATGATACCATAGAGACTCATGGTTTTATGAACAACTCAAATCTACCATTAAGGCATTAATATTATGGCTGATGTTCTAAGAGAATTTGACAAAAAACAACAGAAAAATATACTTAAAGAGGAATTATCCAAACAACAAATATCACAAATAAGATCAAACATTGAAAGAATCATATCCAGCTATAGACACATTTGGGATATTTACGCAGAACTTTTGCAAAATAGTGCCGATGCTATTATAGAAAAATTTGGAGAAGACAAAATCGATCAAGGTCGCATCGAGTTAGAAATAAATACGGAGCAAAGAGAAATCATCATCACAGATAACGGTATTGGTATAGAAGAATAAGAAATATCTAAGATTTTAGTTAATGGTAAATCTTTAAAAAGAGAGAAAAATACTGAAAAATTTGGATTTATGGGTTATGGATTTACCTTTGTTGCTTTTCAAAGTAATTTATTGAAAATTGAGAGTATCAAAGACGGGATAAAAGCATCAAGAACCTATAGAGATTTATATCACTTTATCTACTCTAAATCAGAGTTGCCAAATTCAGAAGAAGAAGAAATTGACCAGAAATCTCAATCAACTTCAGAAGAATCTCAAACAAAGATAACTGTTAAATTTCCTAATGATTTTCCCAATGAAGTAGTAGAGGAAACACTATCAACAGCTTTTAATTTTGCCAAATGTGAAAAAACCATCGAGGCAATTTTGAGAACAAGATCTGTGGTTGGAACCCTAGATAAAGTCTTCTCTTCAAAAGAGTATTTTCAATTTAGCCTTAAGGTAGATGGTCAGAAGTTTAAAATTAAAACTGGCTATTTAACTGTCAGGGAAATTGTTCGAGAAGTGGTTGGAATTGAGCAATCATTTTATAATAGACTAGACGAGTACGAAACTTTGATAAAATTAGGTGATGACAAGTTCTCCCAAACACAAAAAGAGGCTGCTTTTAAAGCCAATCTTCTAGACGAAAAAATAGATGAAATTGAATTTGGTTCTAAAAATCCCTTGTCCGCAAGAATTTTAATTTCTGCTACCAGTAAGAACTTTATCAATAAATTTAATGAAAGATTCCATAATAATGATATATCTACTGACTTTAAGATAGAACACGGATGCTGGTTGGCAATAAATGGAATGCCTACGGGAATTTGCATACATCCATTTGATGACAGTAATTACTTTCCCTACACGGTTTTAGTAGATATAAAAGATAATTCAATTCGTACGGAGTTAGACTCAGGTAGAAAAGGAATTAGTCCTTATCGAATGAAACAGATATCGGATAAAGTATTTGAGATACTTAAAGACAGAAACTATATTAAATATCGTCGCTACATAGTTGAAGGAGATACTAGAACAAGAATTAGCGATCCTTTTTATATACCTTATGAAAAATTAAATGATAAATTGAAAGAAAAAAGATACTTTGAATCATCTTTAACTCAAAAGTATTTACCCCCCCTAGAAGAGCAGGAGGTTCTTGGCCTTTTTATTGAAATTGTTGCTAAGAATCTTCTGAAAGGCTATGAATTAAAAATACTGTCAGGCTATCAAGTTTATGATGGTTTGTACTATTATAATTTAACAGAGTCTCAAGATATATATTATTCAAATGACAATCAACTAGGAATACATAAGACAATTTTTACAAATTATGGAAGTAGTCTAAGAAAAGACATCTTGATAGAATTTAAGAGAAATTTACAAGACATTTATTCAGATATTAATAATAATAAAAAAGATGCCAATCATATTGATATATTGGTGTGTTGGGATGTAGAATTTGAAAATAAGAATAAACTTCAAAAGGAAAAAGGCGATATATTAATGGAAAGAGACATAATGAGAAATGTTTTTTACGGTGTTACACATAGTTTAACCGTGACAGGAAGACAGCAGGCATTGCCAATTATCGAACTTAAAAAGGTCTTAGAAAGATTATTTAACTACACAGACAAGAATTTATAACCCACATTCCGCACCCTAAGCTGTCACAGAGAGAAATTACGGAGAGAAAAAATCAAAGTTAGCATAAAAATAAACATAAGGAGCGAAAAAAGGCATTTGAGAAACAGTAAAGCACCAAAAATGGCATCAAAACCTATTC